>CBDUVV010000075.1:0-6445 GCA_965370755.1 uncultured archaeon
CGGTGGATAGATTAGAAGGGAGCGTATATTATGCGACCATCGTCTTACAAAATGGGAAGTCCGTTGCCATCGACGCGCGCCCCTCTGACAGCATAATTATCGCCTTGTCCAAGAAGGCCCCAATCTACCTCAACGAAGAGTTATTGAAAAATGAGGGCATGTCAGTACATCCTCCCGTAGATGATCTAGGGAGTGGCGTCCCAGTTTAATGTCGCAAAACATGGATATACCACTTGCACATAGATTTTCTCGATGGTTAAGAAACTTAGTATCTTTCAGTTCTTGGTATTCTCATTAATTGTTCTTTTTTCTACGCCTACAATCGTTTCGGCTGACAGTATTACGGTTGTGGCAAGTGACCAAGACTACGACATTGCAAAGCTGGTTTCAGATTCCCTGGACGCCAGATTAGTTGTAACCCAATGGGGGACGCTCACTACAGAGGATGTTCAGAGAATAACCGAAGGCGCATCAGAGACATTGATAATAATTGGAGGCCCCTACGCGGTTCCCAAAAGCGCAGAGGAATTAGGGATAATAAGCGAGCGAGTGGGCGGTGGAGATAGGATAGAAACCGCTCGATTGGCACTGGAAAGGTTTTTTCAAGTGAAGGCAAGGTCCTACGTTCTGCCATCGAAAGACGTAGTTCGAGAATATTTCTTGGATTCGGGTGACAAGAGCGCCGTTTTCCTTGTGGGCAATAGCACCATTAGCGAGCGCTGGGGGCGTTACTACTCCACAAAGCTAGGTCTTTATTTTAAAGACGTTTCAGTTTTTCCTTTAGAAAGCGACAAAATCCCGGACATATCTGAAGTCCAGACAATAATAGCAATAGGAAACGTAGACAACAATCCCTTCATCTCCCAAAAATGGCCAAGTTCACTACCACCTGAACTCACTTACTTTCCGCTTGTGTATCTCAAAGACTCTGAGGAAACGGACACATTGTTCATAGTCGGCTCTGACCAGAATATCTACTACACTCAGAAAGCCACCGAAGATATGGGACTAAAAAAATTGCTGGCCCGGGATTTTTTGATGTTTCTTCTGCTGATAGCCCTAATGATATTCTCCGTCCATCGATCCAACAAAAGCTTGTTTACTCTGCCAGTTCTTATAGCAACGGGAATAGGATTCGTTTTGCTGGAGATGAGGCGCCTTCCCCAATCATACCTTACCTGGGATAGCCTCTATGTATATTTCGACGGCGCCCTTTCCCTTAGCTTTTTAGATAAATATGAGACCATCCTCTCTGGCAGGAGTTCACCGGGCACGAGCTACATCACCCATCTTTACTTCCGTCTTACTTCCCCCACAGACATTAACGCCATATTGCTGACCATGCTTCTGGCCCTTGCCATACTCTTTCTGGGTTACGTCATTGGATCAGATCTGCTGAACAAAAAGAACGGCATCGCCGTAATGTTCATTCTGTATAGCAATCCCTATTTTCGGGATCGAATACCCATATATGCCTCCGAGATTCCCTTCGCCTTTTTCACCCTTATTACACTAATTTTGTTGTCTTCAAACTCCAGTCGAAAGGTAGGTCTAGGAGGGCTTTTTATTACCCTCTCCTCGTACATTAGGCCCTCAGGCCTGCTGCTTTACCCCGCAGCCGTCACTTATTTGTTATATAGCAAACGATTACGGGAAGCAGGTACCATCACAGCTGTTTTTATTGCATCTCTAGTTGCACTGCAAGTCGTTGTTCCCTCCGTTGCCGTTATAGGCGCTTATTCATCTGAGATGTCAGTAAAAGGTCAATATCAGATCCAATCAACAGACCTCATCGTTAGTATCAAAGACGTTCTCTATTATTTCGTTTTGATGCTGGGGGTAGGTCTTCTCCCGGGCCTCAGAATTAGGAAGGATTCAAAGGAGTTCGAAAGGATTGCATCGATATACGTCTTACTTCATCTTGTGTCTTTGTCCTTTTGGGTAAGCCTCACTGCGCGTTATGTCTTTCCAGTGATACCTATTGCCACCATAATCGTTGTCACCCGTATCAACGATATGAAGGGCCATGTTTTGAAAAGAGTCATATTAACTGTGGCCGTTGGGATTAACTTATACATGATGTTCACTGGTTATAGATTCCCAAACATCGTTTAGTCCCGTTACACTAAACCCTTGTTTCCAGTGCTTCGACTGAATGCTTTTATAGGGGAACATTGATGTGCTAGATAGGTGGTCCAGATTTGTACAAAGATGAATTAATCTACATGCACCAAATGATGTTATACCTAAGTAAATTAATGATAGATAATGGTATGCCAAAGTCTTATTTTGAAGATTACATCAAGCTCAATATCTCGCCATCTCATATCCACAAAAGAAAGATTCAACAGAAGTATGCGATTTTAACGATGTCCAAATGTATTTCCGAGGCCCTATCTGAGAATGATGTTATGCCACAGGGAATCGTGGGCAAATTCGACATGTTAGTAAAGCGCTGCGAAGAAGACATCTATTAAGTTCTATTCTGCGCCTGTGAATATATCCAGCCTAGTTTGTGACTTGCTCGCTTGCTTTCGCTTCTTTTCAAAGATTATTTCACCGTACTTTCCGCCTCCACCCTCGATTATATCGAAATTTCCATCCCTATATAACATTATCAGGTCAGCCACGTTTCCGTCGGCAACCCTCTCTATATCCTCTCGTGGTGCGTCCACTAGAACGGCTATCTCGCTGCCCATATCCTTTACAAGCGACGCCCAAACTTCTTGCACCGGATTGGAATATATCTGTTTTTTAAATGCAAAAGCCAATATTTCCGCGAGAGGAGCGATGCGCAGATATCTGGGCCTATGAGGGGGATGTTTTGGTTCGGGGTAACTAGCAAGTTCCGATATCCTATCCCTCACCCCTTTCTTTAAAGACCCCCTACACTCCAAGCACTTCCATTTTTGGTTTGTTGCGTCCTCAAAAACGTATTTCTCATGACACCGTGCACAGGCCGTTCGATGGTATTTACCCAACCTGGGATCTAGGCCTACATTAAGGGCTACCCGATTCCCTTGCTTCCTCTCGATGGCATTTCTTATCTCATCAAAGGAAATGGATTCGACCGCGAGCCTGTTGAACTCTCTACCCAGCCGATGGGGCCAAGGAGAGTGGGCATCAGAATTTGAAAGAAAGGTAATGTTTCCTAGCTCTGCTATGAGATCCGCCATATTGGTGTCTGCACTGAGACCAAGTTCAAGAAACTTTATCTTGCTAAGGCCACCACCATAGCATTCTTCGAGGCTATCGTATTCCTTGTATATGCTTGTCCATGGGACGAAGGCATGGGAGGGCCCGATCATTCCGTCGACATCAACAACGAGATCGACAAGCTCTGATCCGGATAGCCTCACATTGGGTCTTCCGTCGTTATCCAAATTAGGCGAATATCGGGAAAGAGAGTTACGCAGCTCCTCGGCTGCAGAGATGTCTGGCAATAAGATAAAGTGATGCACTCTCCGGGAGTCCTCAACCTCCACTGTAGTTACGAATTTACATCCGTTGAGTTCGTATATCCCTTCGGAATAGGTAGCAAGTCTCTTCATCTCAGCAAGCCACTTCGGATGAAGGGCATCACCGCTTCCAACCAGGTCCAGCCCCTTGAGCAAAGCTTGGGATGAAATTGTCTCAAAGCCCATTTTATCTGACGTGGCGCTTGAATACCTGCTGTGGACGTGGAAGTCGCAGTCGATCTGCATGTAACTAGTTCAAGGAAGTAAGAAGAAATATGTTGTCCTCAACACGACTTGGCGTTTTCAATAAACCTCGTGACCTTGTTTAAGTCCTTCACGCCTGGCCTAGATTCAACGCCGCTTGAAGCATCCACGTATGAAGGTTTTACCTCGTTGATCGCATTGATGACGTTGATAGGATTTAAGCCACCAGACATTATCACGGGCACAGTTACCTTCTCAACTATCTCTTTGGAGATAGACCAATCATGGGTCCTGCCGCTTCCACCGCCTATTTTGGAAGGGGTATCCAACAGGAGGTAATCGCAGTACTTAGAGTATCCCACTGCCTCTTCTACAGATGAAGGGTCTCGAACGTGGATGGTCTTAGTTACTTTACATGGCACTTTACTCTTTAATTCCTCGACCAAGGATAATGGCTCTGTGCCGTGAAGTTGGACCACATCCGGTTTTACAGCGTCATACAAATCTATGGCTTCCTGTAGATTTCTAGGCATAATAACTAGGAAGCGTTCGATGGAATCCGGCAGCCCATTTAAAATTTGCTTCGCCTTATTCGCAGATATCTTTCGGGGAGTATCGACCGGCACATCAGCGATGACTCCTACCGCATCTGCCCCCAACCTAGCGCATTCGAGGGCGTCTTCGACACGCGTTATTCCACAGACTTTTACTTTTACCATTTCAAGCCCCAAGGTCGGTCAGGCTCCCTCCTGATCGCTCGATTAGGGCTTCCAGTTTCTCAAACGCTTTGCCAGAATCAATGGAAACGTTGGCGATTTCAATTCCCTCGTCCAGACTGTTGGCTAAGCCACCCACGTAGATGCCAGCAGCGGCGTTCAGAGTCACAATATCGCGTTTTGGGCCCTTTGCTTTGTCCCTAAGAAGTTCCATTGCAATGTTTGCGTTATATGCCGCATCCAGTCCCACTAAGTCTGTGGTAGAAGCCCTTTTTAACCCGAGGTCCTCCGGCTTTAACATATAAGTAATTACTTCCGAGTCCTTCACCTCGGATACCTGCGTCCTGCTTACGGTGGAAAGCTCATCCATCCCCTCCAGCCCGTGCACCACCATGCACTTTTCCGCCCCCAGATTCTTCAAAACGTTAGCGATTTTCTCAGTTAAAGACTGATCGTAGACCCCGACGACTTGCGCCTTTGCATCCGCTGGATTTGTGAGGGGCCCAAGTATATTGAAGACCGTTCTAATTCCAACCTCCTTCCTTGGTCCAATGGCGTGTTTCATGGCCTTGTGAAATGTGGGAGCGAACATGAAACCTATGCCTATCACTTCAATGGACTTTTCCACATCCTCGGGTGTCATGTCAAGCTTCATTCCGAGGGCCTCGAGGACATCTGCACTACCAGACTTGGATGTTACTGATCTATTTCCGTGTTTTGCGATGGGAACGCCAGCACCGGCCACAACAAAGGCGGCCAGGGTGCTTATGTTAATCGTCTTCATCTTGTC
The DNA here is from genome assembly GCA_965370755.1 of uncultured archaeon. GTDB lineage: Archaea > Hydrothermarchaeota > Hydrothermarchaeia > Hydrothermarchaeales > JAZGAD01 > CBDUVV01. The sequence goes on from CBDUVV010000075.1 coordinate 5,169, forward strand.
CCCGCCAGTACCACAAGTATCCACCAAGGTTGCCGTTACCTTCGGATGGATGGAGGATGCGAATTCCCTCATCACCTTGGCGAAAGCCGTCACTTCGTCTATGCTCTCCCCTTTCATTCGCAAGGCGGTTAGGAAGGCGCCTATTTGAGCCTGGGTAGCTTCACCAGACATAATAGTTTTCATGGCGCTCTCAGCTTCTTCCCTCGTGAGATTCTCCCCCTCTACGACTTTGCTAATATACTCCTTCATATCATTTCACCTCGAAATTTCAAGGAAATTTTTCAGGATTTGTCTCCCGTCAATGGTCAGGATTGATTCTGGATGAAACTGCACACCTTCAATCATATAGCTCTTATGTCGAACTCCCATTATTATACCGTCGTCCTTGCTCCTCGCTGTGACCTCTAGGGTCTCAGGGATATCCTCGTCGGTGATGCATAAAGAGTGATACCGGGTCGCAATGATCGGATTTTCGATCCCCTTATAAATCCCAATTCCATCGTGTTCTATCTCGCTCGTCTTACCGTGCATGATATTGCTTGCCCTCTCCACATGAGCGCCGAATGCCACTCCTATGGCTTGATGGCCCAAACACACACCCAAGATCGGTGTTTCTCCAGCGAAGCTTCTGATGATATCTACGGTGTTTCCAGCGTCCTTGGGAGTACCTGGGCCTGGGCTGATAACAATGGTGTCAGGATCTATGGAGGAAACTTCCTCGGTGGTTGTCTTGTTCCTTTTGACCGTCACATCTGCGCCTAGTTCCCCTATGTATTGATATAGATTATATACGAATGAATCAACATTATCGATTAGGAGAACCTTCATTTGTCTCCACCCGCTTTTTCAATGGCTCTTAACATTCCCTTGGCTTTATTAACTGTCTCTTGATACTCCCGGGAGGGGTCAGAGTCAGCGACAATACCCGCGCCTGCCTGAACGTAGGCCTTGCCGTCTTGCATCACGATCGTTCTAATTGTTATTGCAAAGTCCATGTTCTTATCAAAGGAGAAGTATCCTACAGATCCAGCGTATATCCCCCGACGCACAGCCTCAAGGTCGTCTAATATCTGCATGGCTCTGACCTTCGGAGCGCCGGTAACGGTACCTGCGGGAAAGCTGGCGATGAACGCATCAAAGGCATCCATGTCCTCTCGCAGATCTCCCACCACGTTGCTCACGATATGCTGTACGTGAGAATATTTTTCAACCCCCATGAACTCGTCAACTACGACGCTTCCGAACTCTGAGACTCTGCCCACGTCATTTCTCCCCAG
>CBDUVV010000076.1:0-6392 GCA_965370755.1 uncultured archaeon
TTGGCCTTTCTCTTTGTCACGATTTGCGGCGGCGGGGGCAAGGCGATATCCGGTCTCTCTGGCCTTACAGTTGACGTGAGTCTGGAGGACCTTATATTGAGACCACCTCCGAACTTGTAGTCGAAGTCTTCCTCCCAGATCTCCATGTCCACGTGGTCAGTCTTCACCTTTACCTTGAATGGGGTGAACTCTGGGAAGGGCTCGCCCGAAAGGGATGCAAGGTATGCTATCTCCGTGTCGTAGCCCTCCAAGGCGAAGAAAATCCGGCTTATGGACCACCTCAGCTCGTCGGCTCCAATCGTGCCTGCTTCGTAGGCGTTTACGAATTCCGATACCTTTTCATCGGAGAGAGATTCTAGGACCTCTGTCCTCTTCTCCACGAGCTTACCTAAATGGACCTTGCTCTGTTCTTTTTCGTAGCGCTCGAAGGCCTTTTCGATCTCCTCTGCTAGGTCGTCGTCCATGGCCTTCCATCTAACCTCGACGTTTACCTCGAGGTCTCGAGTTCCTTCCACAACCTCCTTCATTTGCCTAACTTCCAACGCGAACGGTTGGGAAAAGGTCTCGTAGTACTTGATATCTACGTCGTAGTCGTTGCCGGTGCAGACCGTAAGTCCCCTGACAACGTCTTCTCTCTTGTCATAGTGGTGGTAGCCCTTGACCTCTGCCAGGGCCACGCTTACGACATCCTCGTTTCCTGCCTTATCGAGGAGATCGTTTAGTTCGTCCTCCTTCAAGAGCATATTGAACTGGAACTCCTCAGCTGAATCGTCATTGTTGCAGCTCGCAGATATCTCGGAGATGGCGCCTACGAGTTCCTCTTCTACCTCTTGGTCAACCGGCGAGTATCGTTCTTTCGTCGATACGATCTTTGCCAGAACATCGCTCAGATCCTTCTCGTTTTGTTCCCTCCAGAAGAGCTCGTTGGCCCTCTCGATGTCCTCGCTCACTGCTTCCCAGTCCTTCCACTGCATGTTCAGATCAATGGCACAGAACCGCTCCTCTTCGCACCATGAGCCTATACCAGCGAAAAACTCATCATCTTCCGATATGAGGTCCCTCCACTCGCTCACCCACATCTCGTCGGTCTCATAATTATAATCCACATGGGGCAGGGGAGCGCCTTCGCCCAGGTCCGCGATCATAATGTAGTCCCTTGTGTCACGGTCGAGCTTTGAGAACTGCTGGTTTAACTCAAGCCTACGCAGCTCCATGTCGTAAGCCGAGGCCGTGCCCTTGGTGTATTTTTTTACAAGGATTACGTATTCCTTGATATCTTCTATCAAAAGCTCCACATCTTCATCTGGACGGAGCTTTTCCCTGAGTTTGTTGATGAGCTCTTTTCTGCGGAGTTGCTCGGCTTCCTCCCAGGCATCCTTCTCCGCTGTCCTGATGATTTCCACTTGACCTTTTGAGAGTTCGCCGATGTCGAGGTTTATGTGGAAATCACCACGGCCCTCCTCTTCGTCGTAATATCTATAGAACCAGAAATTTAGCATCTTCCCCGCGTGTATCGTGAGACTGTGGCCAATCTCGATGTCCCTGAATTCATCTTTCCAGATATCTGGGGCGCCAGGACCGTATAACATAACGTAAATGCCTATCTCCTTTGAATGCTTCCAGTAGGCTTGAGACGTTCCCTGGATCTCGTGGTTGAGGAGGACATAGTCATAGTAGAGTTCATATAGCCCCTCACCGGTGTTTTCGAAGACCAACAGTTTGGCCTCGAATTCTTTGAGCTTCTCGATGATGTCCTCACCCACATCTTCTTGCTCTGATATGAAACTGAACCGCGTCTTTGCCTCTATGAGGAGCTTCTGTTTCCTGATCTTCTCGGCCTTCTCCCAGGTGTCTTCATTGGCCCTATCCATGGCATCTCTGTAGACATCATTTTCGAATATGCTCGGCCGCCAATTGAGATTTATGGACATATATCCGGCCTCTTCCTCCAGCTCAGTGATTTCCTCATCGGGCTTCATACGCACCGGTTCTGGTGTCCCCATTGGATAGACCGCCGAATATGGGTCTCCAGTGGACAAATAGGTCAACATCTTGCAGCCCCAGTTGAAGTTATAGCTGGCGGGCTCCTCCGTATGAAGGTTCTTCCAGTTGTAGGGCATCAGCGTCCCTCCTTTCTCCGTGAACTCCACATCGCCGGGGGTGTATAATATGACGTAATTGGCAACTTGCTCCAGATCGCTGCAGTCCATAGCTTCTCCCAATCCGTTCACCTTCGCGTTGAGCAGGATGCTTCGGTATTGAAGGTTGTAGACGGCATCTGTGGAGGGGGAAAATCTCTCCAGTTCTTCAACCATCTTGTTGAGCTCTGCGACCAGATCCTTGGCTATCTTTTCGTTCGCCTCACTTATGGAAAAGGTATTCAAGTAATTCTGCAGTTTTTCGTCCATCTCGGCTTTACGGGATTTCTCCCATGCATCTTCCCGCGCCTGATCAATCACGTCCTGGTAGATCTCTCGGTCCTCCTCGTCCCAACTCACGTGCATCCAGAAACTCGCCTCCTTCTCCAGCTTATCGATATGCCTGTTGAAGTACACTCGGAACCTTTTCCTCTTCGAGCTATCGTATACCCTCAATCCGCTCAGTTTTATGTCACCGAATTCATCCTCATAGACCTGGGGTACGCCAGGTCCGTATTTGATGACGTAGGCGGAGGCATCCTTTACGACTCCATAGGCGTATTCCCTGTATTTTTCGGTCTTTATGTCACCCAAAGTCACTGCATAGGAGAGTTCGTAGGCGTTGTCAGAGGATGGAGAGGAGTCGAACTTTGAGGCCTTGTCCCTAAGGTCCTCAAGGATGGCGATGACCTCTTTGGCTATCATTTCGCTGTCCCCTGAGACCGTTATACTCACCTTGTCCAGCATTGCCCTCTTCCGTTGCTCATTCTGCCAATCAGAAAAGTCCCTTCTAGCCCTCTCCACATCCAGCTTTTGGCCTTCATTGAGGTCAAAGGAGCGCCAGTAGATGGAAAGATCGGAATATAGCTTGACATTCTCATCACGGTCCTCATACCTATTGAAGCCGATGTTGAGTTTTTTGGGAATCATCTCCTTCCAGTCGTGGAGGTTTATGGTGTCATCCGTTGTCCAATAGCCCGGCTCACCCGCGGATTTGATCATAATGTAATCCCGTACTTCATTCCAGTCGCTCTTGCTTAAGCTGGTGAGAGGCTCAATGGATTTTCTTATTATATAGGCGCTCTTCTGGCACTCAAATGTCATCGAATAATAATCAGTCCCCTGGACCTTGTCGTAACATGCTTTTGCTAGGGTCAGGACCTCGTCTGCTATGGCCTTCTCATCGGAGCTTAAGCTGAGTCCATCTAGATGGCTCTGAAGATCTGGAGTCTCTGGCTCCTTAGGGGAAGGAGTTGTAGTGGGTAGTGGTGTCGTCGGTGGAGGCGTCGTTGGCGGTGGTGTTGTTTCGGGTGCTGTCGTTGTTTCGGGTGGTGGTGTGGTTTCTGGCGGTGGTGTTGTTTCGGGTGGCGGCGTTGTCTCAAGAGGTTCAGAGTCGTTTATAGGCACAGTTTCATTTGTAGCATTCGTATCTGCGAATACCGCAACGATTGGAATCAAAACCAGTAAGCAAAGTAATAATCTAACGATTTTCACTATTCTTTCCTTCCTATGAAATCAATGCCGCCTGTGTTTTATGATTACATTGTATTTAAAACATTTTACTCAAAAAATGTAACCTTATAGTTTGTGGAGCAAGTTTCCAATCGTTTTTAATATCCCAGATAGTCAATTTCCAACACAGGAAAACATTTTTTAGTCTGATGCGGAATTGTTATCCGGCGAGGCGTGCTCATGGACGAGGAATGGGTGTACTACCACCGGGGCAATGTGAAGGTGACCAGATCCGCCCTCTCCGTAGGCTCCAAATCCTATGCTATTCCATCGATAACCAAGGTGGCTGTGAGGAGGGTTCCGGCGGACAAGGCCATGCCATACATGATGCTGCTTCTTGGCCTCCTCATTGCGCTGTGGGGTGTCGCCACAAAAAGCCCTTTGAAGATCGCCTTCGGCGTGTTATCTCTCCTAGTTGGTGGGCGCTATCTGCTGCACTCTGAGGACAGATACGAGTTCTACGTGACCACATATCGAGGCGTGGAAAAGGCCCTTGAGAACGTGGGCAAACCAAGGCAGATGGGGGATGTTGAGAAGGCCGTGAAAGACGCCGTATTCGACGTTCAAGGGAAGAAGATTTGGTAGATTTATACAACTTTGGTCATGGGTTCATCCCGTCAAAAAAATTACACCAGTGTAAACCAAGTATTTTTACCGGTCAATTTGGTATTATCTAGTGGGTATCTCAAAAGCTAGTGAGTGAGGGGAGAGCCACCTGTGAAGCTCCCCGATGGGAGCTATATGGTGATATACGTGAGTGGACCGCCGGATTCACCCTAAGGAGCTTGGGCTGAATTGATTCTGACGAGCCGAGCTGGAGCGCAAGAAAAGTCACAATGGATTTGCATGTGGACCAACAGATATCATTTTTATACAGAGCAAATCCAAGGATGATTGATGGCCTATGAGGTAATCGTTCCAGATCGAGTGCAATCCAAGGTAAAGAAGCGACTCAAGGACAGGGAACTGATCAACCGATTTTACAAGAAACTTAAGAAACTCGAGGACAATCCAAAGGTCCACGGAAAGCCCCTAAGAAAACCCCTCTTCGGCATCTGGGAGATATATTTCGAGAAGCGGTGGAGGGTGCTTTTTGAGATTCATGAAAAAGAAGAAGTGGTGTTAATACTGGCCTTTAAACACAAGGACGAGATGAAGAGGGCCTAGTCCTCGGAAAGCTCGGAGAGCTTTTTGTATTTTCCCGCTCGATAATCCGCTCGGCTCTCATTGATTTGCTTTAAGAGATCGTTGTCGGAGAGAACCTCTATTGTGGCCTTCATGCTCTCGTACTCGTCGCTGGAGATGGTCACCAACTTGGTCTTATGCTCTCCGTGGTTCACCTCTGTCATGGTTATTCCTCTCAATGATAACATATTAAAGGTTTCTAGTTCTCAGTCTGCGAGCAGGAGCGCAAGAAAAGTAACATTATCCTCCGTGCCCTGGCTGAGGATCGGATATAAATTATTTTACGATGGGCGAGGCGCTCTGGTCGAAGGGGTTAGTTCGCATGGCAAGAGAGAATAGGTACGGGTAGTTTTCCTTCAGATGTTTCATGTAGTCGAGCCATTGGTGTACAAGGTTGACATAGGCCCTAGATATGTCCCCCTTTATGTGGGCCTGGTCTGTTTCCGGGAGGTTCTCCAGATCTTCTCTATGGGACAGCTCCTCTGTTAGGTGGAAGATAGCTCTGAGGGCCTCTGTGAACTCCTCGTGCTCCAGAAGGTTGGGGTTCTCAATAAGTCTTAATAAAAAGTCCTTTTTCTCGTTTAAAAAGACCCTGAGTTCTTTTAAGTGTTCTATTTCCATCTCCACGCTGTAGTCGTAGTTCTTCAGGCGTGAGCTCATCTTCTTGAAGTCCTGATCAGACCATTCAGATGTCACCACCAAGTTCTTCCTTATATCATCCAGCTTGGGATCGAAGTCAGAAAGATAGGTTACTAGTTCCGTGCCCGCCTCGCTGAAGAAGGCGCCTATCACCATGTTGAGTTTTTCGAGCCTGGCCCTCTTATCCCTGATTGTGAGAACCTCGTGGATTATCAGGGTCACAAGCAGGACCTCTAGGGGGAGGAAGGCCAGATCCCCCAGGCCGTAGATGAATATGTGGTGGGTATCTTTGAAGATTAAATAGTGAACGGTGAATGTAATCACCGACGCAACTACAAGTCCAAGTGCAATAAGGCTCTGCCATGCAATCTTTTTCATATTCGTCATCCACCTGTGTATCTAGATAAATCATTTCTGTTTCTTATTTCTATTTGCCTCGTTCCAACCGAAAAACTTTAGGCCAAAATCCGCTTAAGGGCATATAATGAAAACCATGAACGGGCCGTGGGCTGCTTTTGGATTCCTATTTCTAATCACGGTAAGCCTGGGCTGCATCGGCGAGGACGCCCCTATCCAGACCACCGGGGCAGCTGAAACTGAAGTTGCACCCCAAACTACCGTCCCGCCGAAAATAACCCCTCAAAAGACTGAGGCCTTAAAGGAGCCTATAATAATCACCCAGGCGCCCGAGGTCACGCCTGCACCTGAGCCCGAGCCTACTCCAGAGCCTACACCCGCGCCCACCCTCGAGCCCAAAGTCGAGGGACCCCCGTCGGGGTCCGTGGCACTATTCTTCAAAACCGCCTTGGGCGGGGAGGCCGAGAGGCTTGCGGGCAGCTTTTCGGGAGTCGGCCCTTATGGCGATGATAACATAATATACGATATAAACTGGGACACACAAAAATACGGCATCTTCCG
>CBDUVV010000077.1:0-6390 GCA_965370755.1 uncultured archaeon
AAAATCAGTTTCTTACCTTTAATTTCTCGCTTTAGATGTATACCCCCATTCCAACCGAGTTTTGACCACTACCGATCTGGAAGCTTGGAAGGAGGCATGCGAGTTAAGGGGTGGCTGTCATTACGTAGTGTTTAAAGGCTTTCTTCTTCGGCCGGACGTTTTTGAAATTCACTCACCAAGAGTTTTAATTTTAGGCGAATTGCCTCTTGCTTTCTTTGGTGGCTGAACTTGTTTGACTTCTTTAGCTCCGATTCTAAGGATTCCTCTTTCATCCTTCCACATCCAAAGAAAATATGGGACATCACCCGCCATCTCTTCACCCATCTTCATTTTCTAGTCTCCTATTCCAATTAACGAATCAAATATCCCTTTAAACTTGAAATTGTTGTAAAATCGAGGGCATATAAAGATTAGCTAAGCGTTTTTTTAACCATTAAAACGAGATTTTAATGAATTGTGAACTTCTGTATCCGTACATTCGCCGGGGCTAAGCCATCTCGGTTAGAAACCTTAATTCAAAGGCATTGGTCTTTTAATAAAGTAATCCCGCCATCTTGAGGGCTATGGTCCTTATCTGGGCCTTTTAGAGTAATAACCAATTGTGACTCTACTTTCTCACCGACCTATTCTACCCCACCACATGTGTCCTATTTTTAATCAGCGGTAGACGTCTAATTTTCCATTCTCAAACAAACATTCGAGAAAAATAATTTTATACGTGATAAAGAACTTCTTGTCGAGTGAACATGAAGACAGTCATCCTCATTCCGACTTACTGGACGCGAGAAAGAGAAAGGGGTATAAAGTGGACAGACGTACCCCACGACCATCCCACCCCCATCGATGAGGTCGGGACCCTGGGACGAGCGGTGTTGAGCCTGAGGAAGTTGGAGGATCGGGACTTCACCCTCATCGTCATGGCAGCGGCGAGCACAGAAGCCTCGAGGGAGCAGGCGGAGAAGAGGGTCTTGGGAATCCTCAAGAGATGTTGCCCCGATGACATACCAACCCATGTCTTCAGCCACCCCCACCTCGAACTCTTGAAAAAGTACTTCAAAGACGCGGGGGGCTCCGAGTTCCTTCGCTTGATAGACATCCACGGCTACCCGAACATGAGGAATCTCGCGCTCATCCTCGCCCAGCTCCTAGATGCAGACCTAATGATATCCATCGACGATGACGAATACATAGATGATCCGGGTTTCCTCAAGAAGGCCAAGGAGAACATCGGCAAGAAGGTGAATGGCGTAAAGGTGGAGGGGGTCACGGGATACTATGTCAACCCATCGGGGGACTACCACGTAAACGTACCACAGGAGGGTGAATGGGTGAAATATTGGAATAAGCTTGATGCCATGAACAGGGCATTCGACAAGGCCATCACAGGGCCTCCCCGTTTGAAGCCGGCGGCCTTCGCCCTTGGCGGATGCATGGTCTACGGTAGAAGGCTCATGGAGAGCATTCCCTTCGACCCCCTTATCCCCCGGGGGGAGGATGTTGACTACCTCATCAATGCCAGAATATTCGGCTTGGAAATCTTCATGGACAATCAGCTCAGAATAGTTCACGATCCACCGCCAAAGCCTCATCCCCTATGGAGGAGGTTCATGATCGATGCACAGAGGTTCGTTTACGAGAGGCAGAAACTCCGCTCCCAGAAAACCCCAAGGGTGAGGCCAGCGGACTTAGATCCCTATCCGGGGGAGTTCCTCAAAAATGACCTCGATGAGAAAATCCTAAGGGCATCAACCACCCTCCACAAAGAATACTTGCAGCAGGGTAAGAAGGACTCGGCTGAGATAGCTCTCGATATCCCGAGGATGGCATCGCAGGGGATGAAGCTCAATCCCTATACCCATCTACTGGAACTCAAGGAGACGTGGGAGGGGCTCTCGGGCTTCATCAGCGACGCTGGTCTAAGGACACACAAGGACCTCTTCTGGGAGCTCTGAGTTCCCCTCATTTCCTCTTTTTGAGGGATACGAAAAGACGGTGGGGCCTTCCGAAAACATTTATCTATTTCCAGGGCCAAATTTGGCTCTATGAGGATAAAGGAATTCCAGGGTCTTATACGGAATCTGTATTACGAGAGGGACAGCGAGAGGGACAGCGAGAAAAACATGCTCTGGCTCGTGGAGGAGGTCGGCGAACTCTCCCAGGCTATGAGAAAAGGCGACATGGATGCCATGGGCGAGGAGATGGCGGACATAGTAGCATGGGTCATGTCCCTCGCCAACGTCTACGACTTCGACATGGAGGAGTTACTGGCAAAGAAGTACCCGGGGCACTGCTCGTACTGCGGAAGCAATCCCTGCTCCTGCAAGGCATAATAGCCCAAGATGGCGGTTAAGATGCAGCTGGTTTTGAAGAATGCGGTGATATTAGAAGGGCGAGAGCTAGAGCCCACAAAAGGATACCTGGTCATAGAAGACGGAATCATAAAAGAGATCGGCAGTGGGGGTGCTCCTAAAAACGACGCATTCGATGTAAAAGGCGGCGTTGTAGCCCCTGCCTTCACCAACGCTCATATACACCTCGGCGACTCCGTAGCGCCGGACTTAGGCGCCTACGAACCCTTGTTAAAAAGAATTGGAAAGGATGGTTTGAAGTTCCGGATGCTTGAAGAAAAAAAGGGCGAATTGAAAGCGGCAATGGAATCATCCTTAAATGAGATGTTTTGGTCCGGCACTACTTGTTTCTGCGATTTCAGAGAAGGGGGCTCTAAGGGCGTAAATCAATTGAGATCCGCAGTTAAGGATCAAAAGGCCGTAATCTTAGGTAGGCCGGATGGAGACGAAAAACCTGAAGACGTGTTGACTCAAGCTGACGGCATCGGGATAAGCGGGATGGCCGACTACGAAGAAGACGAACTTAAGGCCATAGCTGATGCAGCAAAAAAGAGTGGAAAGCTTTTGGGCATTCACGCCGGCGAACTTGAGGACGACGTAAAAAGGGCCCTCGAGTTGAAGCCAGATTTCATCGTCCATGCCACCAATGCATCGGCCGACGCCATCGAAGCCTGCGCAGACTCTCATACTCCAATCGTGCTATGCGCCCGTGCCAACGCCATGTCCGCCGTGGGCCTTCCGCCTATGGAAGAAATATTCTCCAAAACCACCGTCGCCCTCGGCACGGACAACGTCATGGTGAACCATCCCAATATGCTTCGGGAGGCAGAGTTTGTCTACAAAGTAATTCGAGGGATAAAAAGGGACCCTGGGTTTGAAGCGGCCGATGTTCTCAGGGCTGCGACCTTCAACGGCAGGGATGTCCTCGGTTTGGAAGATAACTCCATCACTTTGGGTAACAGAGCCGACCTCATCGTCTTCGGGAACAGAAAATATATATACGATTCTATATTAGCTGTAATACACCGATACGAGGCCGCTGATGTCAGGGGCATTGTAATAGGGGACAACTTCTTCAGGAGATAGAGGGATGTATAATAGGATACTTATACCCACAGATGGTTCTGAGACTTCAGAGAAGGCGGCCGAGCACGGCGTGAAGCTGGCCAAGGCCGTTGGCGCCGATGTGATCTATCTCTACGTAATCGATATATCGTCCTTTACGGGCATACCTACGGAGGCCATCTGGGAGAATATGCGCGGGCTCCTCGAGGATGAGGGCAAAAGCGTCCTAGCTAAGGTCGAGGAGATAGCCAAGGTAAACGAGGTTAAGGCAGAGTCCCTCGTAAAGGAAGGAATCCCATCAGAGGACATATCAAAAACAGCTGAGGAAAAGCAGGTGGACGTAATAGTCATGGGCACGGCGGGTAGAAGCGGCTTGGACAAGTTCCTTTTGGGAAGCGTTACCGAGAAGGTAATCAGGATCGCACCATGCCCTGTGCTGGTGATTAGAAAATAGATTTTTTTAAGGAGATTTCCGATGAAAGTTAAGGATATTATGACAAAGAAGGTGATATCGGCGGAGGTGCCTGGCAGCGCCAGCGATGTCCTCGAACTAATAATTAAGAACAACATATCCGGTATGCCAGTGGTCAAGAGGGGAACCAAGGAACTTCTTGGAATCGTGACACGCAACGACTTTTCTAAGCACCCGGAGGAAACCCAGCTGGCCCTTCTTCTTACCAGGGACGTTATTACCATCTCGCCTGACGCAGATATAGAGGAAGCTGCCACCCTGATCCTCAAGAAGGGCTACAGGAGGATACCTGTTGCAAAGAACAGCAAGCTCATCGGCATAATTACGGTGAGGGACCTCATTGGAAGAGCCCTTGGAGAAATGGAATCGGACGACAAGGTGGGCAAGTACTACAAAGAGAACGTGACCGCCATCTGGGAAAGTACCCCCCTCAAAATCGCCTTCGAGGTCATGAACCTCGCCAACGTACGCGCTTTGCCCGTCTTGGACGATGACGCCAGACTCGTGGGGATGCTCGCGGACACGGATCTTCTCAATGTCTCCGAGGTAACGGAGTCCACAGAGAAGTCTGAACTCACAGCAGCCTCAGAGGGCAATCGGTGGAGCTGGGACAGCAAGAACGTCATCTACATCACCAAAAAGATCCTTGAACTTCCCGACAAAGTGGTCAAGGACGTCATGATTCGCGACGTAATCTCCGCCACCAAAAAGACTCCAGTAAATGAAATAGCTGGGAAGATGGCGAGGGCCAAGGTGGAGCAGATACCCGTGATAGATGCCGAGGGAAATATCATAGGCCTCGTAAAGGACGTCGACCTTTTGAAGGCGCTTTAGTTATTTGTCTTTAAGGCCTACATTCGATTTCTATACATACCAGCAAGGTAGAATTATTTAAGTAATTATAGACATATCGCCAAAAATTGGAGAGTAGATATGGACACCCACGAGAAAGTAATGGACCTCACACTGAGAAGGGGCTTTTTGTGGCCTTCCTATGAGATATATGGTGGGACCAGTGGTTTCTACGATTATGGCCCCCTGGGCGCAGGACTCAAGAACAAACTCGAGAGCCGATGGAGAGAACTATACTGCGTCGGCGAGGGCTTCCTAGAAATATCCACACCTACCGTTGGGCCTGAGGAAGTCTTCGTTGCCTCCGGACACGTGAAGAACTTCATAGATCCTATGGTTGAGTGCCAGAAGTGTAAGGAGGTCTTCAAGGCAGATCAATTCCTCGAGTCTGAAACCGGGAGAAATGTGGGCGGCCTTCCCTTTTCCGAGATGGACGCAATAATCGCGGAGAACAACATCGTGTGTCCCGATTGCGATGGAAAGCTCAGCAAGGTCTTTAGCTTCAACCTAATGTTCAAGACTAACATCGGCCCGGGGAGCAAGAACGTAGGGTATCTCAGGCCGGAGACAGCCCAGGGCATGTTCACCTTGTTCAACAGGCTTTATACCCACGGGAGGAAGAAGCTGCCTTTCGGCGTAACCCAGCTTGGCAGGGCCTATAGGAATGAGATATCTCCGCGGCAGGGCGTGATAAGGCTTCGGGAGTTTTCCCAGGCAGAGGCGGAGGTATTCGTACACCCCGATGAGAAGACCCATCCGAAGTTTGAAAGGTATGCGGATGTCGAACTAAAGCTCGTCCCACAGGACGAAGAAGAAATCAGGATAACCGCAAGAGACGCTGCAGAGAAGGGCATCGTTGGAAACGAGCTTTTGTGCTATCATCTGATATTGGTCAAGAGATTTCTTGAAGGCGTGGGCCTGCCCGAGGAGGACACGAGGTTCAGACAGCATATCCGAACCGAGATGGCCCATTACGCAGCCGACTGCTGGGACGCTGAGGTAAAAACGGAGAGGTTCGGCTGGATAGAAGTCGTGGGGATAGCTGACAGAACGGACTATGATCTGAGGTCCCATGAAAAACACAGCAAAATCGAGCACAAGGCCTTCATTCCATATGCCGAGCCAAAGATCCTGAAGAGAAAAGCATTGGTTCCCAAGGTCGCCGCCCTAGGAAAAGAATTCAAGGCAAAGGCCAAGGAGATCGTCGAGTTCCTACAGAACGCGAACGAAGAATCAGTAAAATCCTTCGAGAAAAACGGATACATCGACGTGGAAGTTCAAGGGGAAAAGATTCACTTAGGAGAGGAATACGTGGAGGCAAAAGTCCTCGAAGAGAAAGTTCACGGGGAGAAGGTCACGCCCCATATAATCGAGCCCTCCTACGGCATTGACAGAATCCTATATTGCATCCTAGAGAAGGCTTACAACGAGAGGGATGAGCGCAAGGTCATGAGCTTTAATCCCAGCATTGCACCGTTAGATGTGGCTGTATTTCCGTTGGTATCCAAAGAAGAGTTAATCGAGGTGACCGCAAAGATCGTGGAGGACTTAAAAGGTCAGGGGCTTCTTGTCATCTACGATGCTGCAGATACCATAGGCCGGAGGTACTCACGCGTCGACGAAATCGGGGTTCCCTATTCCATAACCGTCGAC
>CBDUVV010000078.1:0-6380 GCA_965370755.1 uncultured archaeon
TGGCTTCGATGCTGCACGAGGCATTTGGGGGGCAAACGATGACGCAGTTGCCGCACCCATTGCATAGGTCACCGTATATCACAAGCTTGGTCTCCTTAGCCTGCAGTGCTTCTGAAAGTAGCTTCTTTAATTCTATCTTGTTGGTAATATGTTTCGAGTCTTTCAGAGGTGTACACTTGTCGATGTAGGCCTCGCGCTTAAGCAGCCGCACGGCAAAGCCCATGCAGGTTTTAATTCCGCACTCACCGCAGTTTTCCTTGGGCAAATACCTATAGACATCCATGGGCGAGATACTTTTCGATTCACCTTCGTTTTTCATTTCAACCTCTTGCAACCTGACCCCTCCTATTGGCATCCTATTCCTTCTCGCCCGCCTTTTCTTTGACTTTAAAAAGGCTTTCCTTTGCATCCTCGAATTTACCGGCCTCCACCAAACGCCTCGGCTTAGTCTTCTTCATCGATACAACGATATCTTCAAGGAAGTCTTTCTTCTTGGGATCCAATTTATATCTGGGCCTAGCCACCGCTCCTTCGGCTATATCTTCTATCCCTTCCTCCGTTGCGCCCTCGACCTCGGCCAGGTCAAGAGCTCTATCGTTTACCTCCTGTTCATACGCCGTCAGGGACAAGGCATCCGATGCGCATGCCTTAATGCAGACACCGCAGCCATTGCAGGTGCTGTCGAGCCATACCACCCTGCCGCTTTCCACAGCTAGCTCAACGCCACCGCCCTTGCCGCCGGCAACATCCCATACCTCTAGGGCGTTTATGGGGCACGCTACAGAGCAGTTCCCACAGCCGGTGCAGAGCTCATCTTCCACCTTGATTTCGAATCTCATTTCTCCGTTGTTAGCTCTTGGAATATCCCTTCCCTCCTTATGGTTGCTGACCTGCTGCCCTCGGGGCCACAGCGTATACCGGTCCTCTTTACGGACAAAGCCTCAACGGGGCAGGAGTTGACGCATGCACTACAGTAGATACAGGCATCTTTGTCTATCATGAGTTTATCACTAAGCTCCCCAATTCCAGGCTTAGGCATGTTTAATGCCTTGGAGGGGCACACATCGACGCAGACCCCGCATCCCTGGCACTTGTCGAGATCGACGTTTATCTCACCATCGAACACCTTCTCCACGGTTATGGCGTCTTCAGGGCATACTGTCTGGCAGGTCGTACAGTAGATGCAGAGGGCTTCGTCCCTTTTCACTAAGTTCTTAACCGTTGCAGGAGCTTTCTTACCTTTGCCCGTCTCGGTTACCAATTCACATTTCAAGGCGCCCCTAGGGCAAGCGACCTCACAGTCTTCGCATATGATTTTGTTTTTAGCATCCTTGGGAATGCACTTGTCCTCATGCCACTCCCATTGCTCCTTAAGCCTCGGATAAGTCAGGTCCATGATGGAAGATCCGTCGATGGTCAAGTCAAGAGATTCGAAGATGCATACCTCAGCGCAAACGCCGCATAATACGCACTCCTGAGGATCTATTACAATGTTGGGGTGGTCCTCCTCTATGCTTTCGATTATCCCCACGGGGTTACGGGATATGGCGTCGGTGGGACACGCATCGAAACAAAGCCAACAGCCCACACACTTGTCCTTGCGGAATATGAGTTCCCTCTTCTCCCTTACAGACTCCCTCGTGTAGACTAGGGCATCGTCTTCGACCCTCATGCTATATTCCACAGTGTGATCGTCCATTTTATCGCCTTCGGGATGATGTTTAACGTTGTAAAAGTACCCTTATTTATCGTTGTCAATGGAATATGTTCAGTCCCCCGAACCTCAGAACTATGGCTAAGTAAATCACCAACAAGCCGAGGATGAGATTCCCACGTGCAAGGTAAATGAGGAGATGCAGCTCTCGAGGGATCTTCTCACCTTTCTTCGCGCTTTCCACGACCCGCGGCCCAAGATAAAAGTCATGAAAGGCACTGAGGACTACCATTAGGGTTACAAGCACCAACTTCGTGATTAGTGTTAGGCCATAGCGCGAGCCGAACAGAACTTCCCAAGAGGGGATGCGAATTAACGTACTATATAAACCGGTTAAGGCCAAGATGGCGATGGACGCCCATCCAAAATATTTGAATCTGGTCCCGATCTTGTTTACCAGATCAAAACGCAGTCTGGAGTCGCTGATACCCCGCTCCACTGGCACCACTATTAGTCCGAGGAATATCATCCCTCCTATCCAGAAGAAGGCTGCCAAAAGATGGATCCAGAGTACAAAAGCGGGTAGATATAGCATACTAGATCATCTATTACGAAGTCATACTATTATATTAACTCATATAGTTCGAGAAAAAAAGAGACAGAAAGCCTCATTGCGATAGAGACTTCACGTATCCCGCGACGCTTTTTATCCATGGATGAACATGGGCAGGCAACGCACACAGACATACTCTTTTTCGCCCTTAAAATGGTATTCTATCAATTTGACTTCGTCATCCGTGGTTTTGCAATTACTACATTTTTTATCGCTCAAGTATTCCACCCTTATTTTCTAACTAAACTACTCCCCCCTATTTAAAGCTGATAGCAATATATTGAGTATCCTTTTAATTGGGCTAATTTAATTATAGAAGCCAACGGGTATATTCACTTTTTTATAAAAAAGTTTGTTATTGTGAGAAAAATGTAAATATTACGGGGCATGGGCATAGATCTCACTCACCACCGTAGACCTGCGTTTCATGCCTCTCTTAATCTCCTGGATAAGTTATTGGATTAAGAAATTTAGTAAAATCAATTTAGTAGGTGATGTGAAACATGGGGATTACTAAGGAATTGAAAGTTACTGATGTGTTCAGGGAGTATCCAGAGGCAAAGCAAGTGTTAATTGCCCATGGTATCTGCGATTGCTGTGGCGGGGACTTTACTCTGGAAGAGACGGCTAATAACAAAAACATTGAGTTAAAGGTCCTTTTGCGTGAGATTGAGAACGCTGTTTCTAGTGACTGAACCCTATTGAGAGATCATACGAAGTCTATAAAGCGGGCCTTTTTATCTGAGAGCCTAAAGGTAACCTCCTTATTCAGCTCTATATTCACCTCGTATTCTCCGTCGAATATAACAACCGCGTCACGACGCGTCTTTATGACTCTAACCTTGATCTCAGCGGTCTGTGGAACCACAACGGGACGCGCCTCGCGATCAAAGGGACAGATGGGAGTGACTATGAAGGCTGGCACTCTAAGTTCGATTATTGAGCCCCCAGCTGAAAGGGAATAAGCAGTCGATCCTATGGGTGTGGCAACGATGATGCCATCGGCTCTTGAAGAGAAGTAATGGCATCCATCAACATATACCTCGAAATTCAGCATCTTGACCGGCTCGGATGGACCAACAACTGCCTCGTTTATAGCGCTGCCCACAATTTTACCATCCACTACAACATCAATCCTAACGCGCTCGTCGATCTTCACCTCTCCGGTGGTTATCTTGTCGATAGTAGCCTTCCAGTCATCGGGCTTCACCCTGGCAAGATATCCTTCGGCACCCAGGTTTATGCCAAATACGGGAATATTCTCGTTTATGGTATTGAGGACTCTCAGAATTGTTCCATCGCCGCCCAGGGCGACAACAATCTCCACGTCCATATCCTCTAAAGGTTGCCCATCGACCCCGAGTTCGGCCGCCCAAGGCTCTTCTATAACCGCCTTAACACCTTTTTCCTTCAAGTAAGCGTACATCTCCCTCCCTAACTCTAGGGCATCTTCTGAGTCCTTTAGTGCCAATCCGATGGTCTTGACCATGAACCAATATTTATTGCATGCCTACTTATTCTTTACTGGTTCTCCAGTTTTTAAGGTCCTAATCCCGTGCCAGTCCTCGTAACATTTATATTAGATTAACGGGCTCATAAAACTGAAATTTCTTTGGAGGATTCTTCTTGTCTACTAAAGTTGGAGATGTAAAAGAACTGAAGTTGGGTAAGCTCGTCAACATAGATGGCGAGCCCTGTAAGGTAGTGAGCATCCACAAAGCCAAGACCGGTAAGCATGGTTCGGCCAAGGCGAGAGTTGAGGGGATAGGGATTTTCGATGGCCAAAAGAGGGGTTTTGTTGCCCCCGTGAATTCTCGGATTGAGATACCGATTTTGGATAGGAAGAGCGCCCAGGTTTTGGCCTTCATGGGCAAGGATGTCCAGCTCATGGACCTTGCCACATACGAGACCTTCGAGTTGCCCTTGCCGAAGGAGGAGGATGTCAAGAAGGCATTGGTCGAGGGCGCTGAAGTGGAATATATCGAGGCCATGGGACGTAGCAAGATACTGAGGGTCAGATGAGCGGCCCTTTTTATTCCTAATCAGTACTTTGGGGATTGATATGCCTGGACTGTTTGTCTCACCTTTTACCTTCGCTGGGCGCGAGTTGGATTTAGCTCAAGCGGACTATGCAGTGCTGGGGATTCCCTACGATAGTAGTGAGAGCTTTAGAACCGGCTCGAGGTTCGCTCCCAACGCCATCCGTGAGGCCTCTAGGGGGATGGAGGACTACGATTTGCTTGATAGTTATGATCTTCTTAAGATCAAGCTCGCCGATTACGGCGACATCGATGTATCTTTCGGAAACTACGAGGAAACAAATAGGCGGATAGTGGCCTCGGTAAAGGAGATTTTGGAGCACGATGCGTTGCCCATATCCCTCGGCGGGGAGCATACTATAACTCATAGCGTGTTGAGTGCATACAGCGGAAAACCTTTTGTCTTGATATTCGATGCGCATCTGGATTTCCGCGATGAGTACATTGGAGAGAAATTCTCCCACGCTTGCGTGACCCGTAGGATTACCGAACTCGTTGGGACCGAGAACGTCATGGTGGTGGGGGTTCGCAGTTCATCGAAGGAGGAATTGGAGGATGCCGGAAAGATGGGCCTCGAATTCGTAGATGCGGAAGAGTCTAGGGGGAGAGAAGAGTTGCTTAAGACCATAGTGGATAAAGTGAAGGGCAAGGATGTCTACCTCTCAGTGGACATGGACGTCTTAGATCCTGCTGAGGCGAGGGGCGTGTGCAATCCAGAGCCCGGGGGGCTATCCTATAGGGACTTCGTTTCCTCTATGAGGTTCATCGAAAATGCGAACATCGTGGGATTCGATCTCGTCGAAGTTGCGCCGCAATACGATGATTTTACTTCAATTCTTGCCGCCAAAATGATACTCAAGGTCCTCTCCAGAATAGAAAAGAGCAGGGATTAACCTTTGCTTGGACGCGGGAGGAAAAGATGCTTGCCGGATTAGAAATCCTGTTACCGTGCGGCCGGCACAACCTTCCAATTGCCATCTCGTAGGGCCTTCTCTACGGCCCAGAATGTCTGCATTGGGACCGGCAAATAATTAGGTTTCTTTTTCTCTAAGAGGACCTCCAACAGGTCTCTTATTTTGAACCTCATCTTGGTACTCATGTGTACTAGATAATCTTCTTTTGAGGACGATAAAAATTGAGTTGTCACTAGTGCATTAACTGGTGACACTTCATTTGGATTTTACGGGCTACCCGTCTCCCGGGCGCCGCCTTCAAATCCAGAGTTCCCATTCATAGCAAGTTTGGGTAAAACGGTTTTAAGAAAAATAATTCTAGCATGCACCCGCTTGTTTACGACAACTCTTCCACCACGATATTATCCAGCATCTCTTTGACCATATCCTCTATTGGCAACACCGACTCAGCTTTTTCCACCCGCTTTATGGTTGCACTTGTGGCGGGGTGTTTTGGGGGTCCAAGGCAGCAGTTTGCAGGGGCGATGGAAGCCTCGTATGTCCCTATTTTTTTGGCTAAAACAATGATCTCCATTTTGTCGAAGCCAATGAGGGGCCTGAATACCGGGATGTTTGTTGAAGGAGTTATAGCGGCCAGGTTATCTGCAGTTTGACTTGCTACTTGTCCCAGATTCTCGCCTGTTATCAACGCCTTAGCACCTTCGATCTTGGCCACTTCTTCTCCGACTCTGTATATCATTCGCTTGCACAGCACGCAGCCTAGGCTATGGTCCTCAGCCTTTAGGAGCTGGATGAGGGACTCACCGTAGGGCGCTATGTAGGTTTTGATGGGTCCACCCCTCCAGGATGAAAGCTTTTTTATGGTGTCCCTAGCTCGATTGATGGTCCGTGCGTCCACTAGGGGCTCTGGATTCAAAAATAGAGCGACCACGTCAAGTCCTCTCTTCATCATCATCCAGGCGGCAACTGGCGAGTCTATTCCCCCACTGACAAGGGCCACAGCTTTTCCCTGGGTGCCCAGCGGGAGGCCACCAACACCTTGGATTATCTCATGAAAGATGTAAGCATCGCCACCTCTGACCTCAACGTGGATCGCATGGTCGGGGTTGTCCAAATCAACTTTGCCTTGAGTCTCTTGGCGAATTACCTCACCAAGCTGG
>CBDUVV010000079.1:0-6375 GCA_965370755.1 uncultured archaeon
TTTATACATTGGAAGGTCTCTAAACCCAGGTTTCTCTATGTATTCGGACACGAGTTGACCCATTCATTATGGACCATTATATTTGGGGGAAAAGTAAAGGGATTTCAAGCCTCTAGTTACGGAGGGGAGGTAAAAATAACAAAGTCCAATTTTCTCATCGTACTTGCACCTTACTTCTTCCCCATTTATACAATGCTCGCGATCCTTATGTTATTCTTCGTCGACAAAAGATACGCCCTTGTAATTTACTCCCTCATCGGATTCACCTTAGCCATGCACATCCTAACAACCATCGACATCCTTGGGACAAAGCAACCTGACATCGTCGAGACGGGGCTCGTGTTCTCCATGGTAGTGATATTCATAGCCAACCTAACAGTCTTAGTTGCAATTGCCAAATTCCTTTCACCAAGCGAAGTGTCCCTACAAGACTTCCTAAAGAAGACAACAGTAAATTCCATCGTGCTTTACAAATACGCCCGCACCTACGTCTCCTGATTAGCCATGAACACCTTGTATAAATGTACTAATAGACCGTTTCTTTTGGGTTTGATAACAAATTTATGCCGGAAAAGATTTCTACAAAAACGGCGTGTTTATTTCTTGATCCATGCATTGTACTGTGGTCGTATGGAAAAGACTATTGCTGCCAGAAGAAAATATAGCCTATTTGTGTCATGCACCCAAGTCATAAGTGCGGGTATGTATGTTATTGCTGCTAGCACAAATGCTCCCACTGCCAGTTTAATGAGGGCAATGTCCCATACGTCCAATTTTTTAACAATATCTTCAAACATATCATATCCCTCCAAAATCTTTCTGTTAGAATCGCCTTAAAAAAAGAGAATTGTTTTGTTATAAACAAGTTTCTATTTTTCATAACCAGGTTGGTATCAATAAATTAAAATATGATTAGACCTTAGGGTTTTAATTGTAAGCGAGAGTATCTGGTGATAAAGACTCTTACTTTCAAAAATGGAATCCTGTTGAGGCAAAATGAATATTCTTATTTTTGGTCCAAATGGCAGTGGCAAAGGCACTCAAGGGTCAATCATTACGGAAAAACTGGGTATCCCTCACATAGAGACCGGTGTTATCTTTCGAGATAATATTTCAAACGGAACAGATCTTGGAAGAAAAGCTAAGAATTTTATAGATAACGGTGAGCTCGTTCCTGACGAAATAACCATTCCAATGGTGTTACAAAGACTACTTGAAGACGACTGCACCGATGGTTGGCTTCTGGATGGCTTTCCCAGAAATTTATCCCAGGCAAGGGAGTTAGACAAAGCCCTTAGAAACAAGGTTATCACCACGGATGTAGTAATAGAAATCGTCCTCGAAAGACAGATTGCAAAGAACCGGATTATGGGAAGGCGTCTTTGCGTTGCAGACAATAATCACCCCAACAACGTGAATATCGATGCAATCAAGCCAGACAACGGGAAATGCAGAGTCTGCAATGGAAATCTAGCTACACGGCCTGACGATCAGGATGAAGAGGCAATCGACAAACGTCTTAACATCTACTTCGACACTAAAACCGGCACCATGGCGGCTATAAACTTCTCAAAAAAATTATCCCAAGAAAATAGTGGTGTACCAGAGATTATCGAAGTGGATGGAAGGCCTAGCGTTAAGGAAATTTCCAACAAGTTGATTCTAAAACTAGACTAGACAATAACTCGAACTGAGATTCTATAATAAACAAGTTTCCATTATCCTGTGTGAAGACGGGGGTCGGCCCCCAGCGTCAGTTATGAGCGATGAGTCTCCAGTGTATAAGTTTTACTAGTAAAATTACGCCGGGGGAGGGACTTGAACCCACGAGGAGCGTAGCTCCACCGGCTCTCAAGGCCGGCGCCTTGCCTCTAGGCTACCCCGGCATTCTGGATAGAAATACCCTGTAACCACCTTTCTTTGCCAAGGTGTCAACGTTTCCGAAGATCTCTTTTAATTTTTCCTCTATCCTCTTAGCGCCTTTCCTTACGACAACCTGCATCGTACCATCCCGGTTCAGATGGTCCTTGGCTCCCTCGATTATCTCGTATACCACCTTCAAGCCTGCGCTAATGGGAAGATTACAGAGGATAATGTCAAATTTCTCCTCTTCTACTGGTTCATATAGGTTTCCGTTCCTAACCTCGGCATTGTCCACTCCATTCAACTCAAGGTTTTCCCTGGCCAGCCTGGCCCCTCGTTGATTGAGCTCCGTAAGGACTACATATCTCGCCAAACCAGCAACAGCGATTCCTATAACTCCATAGCCACAACCAAGATCAAGGACTCTGTCATCTTTTTTGGCTTTCATGTGCTTAACAAGAAGCTCAGTCCCCTTGTCCACTTTTTTATAGGAGAAGACGCCGCTAGCCGTCATGAACTTATACTCTCTTCTAAGCATCGCGGCCTTGATCATGCCATATCTGGGCTTCGAAGTCGGCTTTTTGGAGTAATAGTGCTCATTCATCGCGCTTCCACATTCTAGGATACACGCCCGGTTTCATGATGACTCTCGTGGGCTTAGCCGCTATCCCCTTGCCCTCAATAAGAAGATCCTTAGTGTCCAATAATGCCTTGCCAATTGCAATAAGCTCGCCTTTGAGGGTGAAAATACCTATAAGAGCTCCCTTTTTCATATCCGCATCCAGTCCACTTATCCCTGGGATTGCAAGAGCTGCACCATGGCATATCGCATCCACTGCGCTGTCCTTTACGATCAACCTCGGAACGTCCCCAAAGGCCATTTCCACTGGGATGATTACCTTCCTCAAAAACTCTTCGTTGCCGTCATCCTTCCAGAATCGGTAAGCGTCTTGGAGGTCTTGGAGGATTGTCGATGTGTCTTCGCTGAATGTAGCGCTCCGGGTTCGTCTGAGCTCGACCATGTGTGCACCGCATCCTAAGACCGCTCCGATGTCATGACACAGCTTCCGGATATACGTTCCGGCCTCACATTCCACTTCGAACAGGACATCGTTGTCCACCACCTCAAGTATTTCCAATTTGTGAATCCGTCTTGTACGCAATTGCCGTTTTACTGCACTTTTTACTGGCGGCCTCTGGAGTATCTCACCAGTAAATTCCTTGAAAACAGCCCGCAATTTCCCCGCTTCAACGGCGTCGTGAAGGCGCATGATGCAGGTGTATTCCTTGACTGCTGGTATGAGGGCCTGAACGACCTTTGTGGCCTCCTCCAATGCAACTGGCAATACTCCCGTCACCTTGGGGTCAAGGGTCCCACCGTGACCCGCCTTCTCAATTCCCAGAATTTTCTTTACCCAGGACACCACCTCATGCGAGGTCGGACCAGATGGTTTGTCTACGTTTACCACACCGTGCCTTATGTAATCGCCCATTTCTCGCTCCAAAGGAGGAGAGCCGTAGCTGTTATCTGTAGCTGCTTTAGACTTCAGAACTATTCGTCTGCCGCCCTTATTGGCGGACGAGGATTCAGGGGCCATTGTCTTACGCCTCTAATTTAACTTTAGCGTCCTTTAGTGCCTTCTGGACTTCCTTGATCTTGGCCCCTTTTTTTATCTTCACAATATCCTCTGTAGGCTGAAGATGATCCACATTACACCGCCTTCTTTTTACACGAGGTGCTTCTATTAGAACGAAATTTTCGTCGATGGTATCTACGACAACACACATCCTTCCGGTTTCCCTGCCCGCCGTCTTAACACAAACTCTACCTATCTCCATGGATCTCACCAACCTTCATTAATAGAACTATCATCTCCCCTATAATATTTATTACCTCCTCAGGGCCCCAGAGGCTAGTGTTCAACACGACATCATATATGGACAGATCTCTAAGGTCAATGTCATAGATGTCCAAATAGCGTTTGACTTCGCTCACCTCCCGCTCTTTTGTCTCCTGAAGGGCTTGGTCGTAATCCTTTCCCTCTCTTTTTACAACCCTCCTTGCTCGTTCCTCTATAGGCGCCTTTAGCCATATCTTAAGAGCGGCCTCTTTGAGGAGGACGCCGCTAAGTCGGCCATCTACCATAGCGTCTCCAGCTTCCCTTGCCAAAGCTACCTGTTTGTCATCCAGTTCCTTGTCGAACTCGTGATCCTGCTCAGCTAACTTTGAGAAATCGGCTAGACTCATACCCTTTTCATTTGCCATCGCTCTAAACGTATCGCCGGCGGAAATATGCTTTAACTGGAATCTTTCGGCTAGCGCCTTGGCCACCGTACTCTTCCCACTCCCAATGTCCCCACCTATCGTTACGATCACAAAATCCACCTGGGTTTTGTTTTTATGGTCCCTCTACCTTAAAGAGCTTCCTAATCACGGGGGATGTCGCAAAAGATGAAAGAATATACCAACCGAGCCAACCTAGCTTATCCCCAAACTTTGGA
The DNA here is from genome assembly GCA_965370755.1 of uncultured archaeon. Taxonomy (GTDB): domain Archaea; phylum Hydrothermarchaeota; class Hydrothermarchaeia; order Hydrothermarchaeales; family JAZGAD01; genus CBDUVV01. The sequence goes on from CBDUVV010000079.1 coordinate 4,366, forward strand.
AGGGTGAAAGGCAGTAATACTACGTATCCCTTCTGATCCACAAAGTCAATCAAAGCCTCATAGTTTCGAAGCCAAGTGAATATGAGTATTATGGGTATCATTGTGTAAAACATTGGCTTCATGGACTTCTGCCATAGCTCGCTTGAGTTCTGCATCATCTCCTTTTGGATCTTGGCAGTTTTCTTTTGGTCGCCTGCCTTCTGGGCTTCCCTGAGTTTTTCCTGGACCTTTGACATCCTAGTCTTTAATTTCTTCATCTCCTTTTGATCTACGACCTTTGCTGAGATGATGACGATGACAGTTGAAACCAGAGCTGAGACCATGAATACCCCGAGCACCATGTTGGCCTCCTGATTTGATCCAAAGACTTTGAAGAACAGACCTAACGTGCTATCGAATAGCGTAAAAACTGGCTCGGTAATGAATTCGAACATATCGATGACCTACCTCTTATTAGAACTCCACTATCTTCCTTAATACGGGATGCATCTCAAATAATTGTTCCTTCGCCATCTCCTCGTACATGGCGTAGGTGATGCCAACTGCTAGAAGTACACCAGTACCCCCACCAAGGGCGCCGGTAAGATCCCCGAAGGCTGCCAGAAGCCCAACGCTCGCTCCACCAAGGACAGTTATTGTGGGTATGTACCTATTAAGAACCTTCTCGATTATTCTGATGTCTCCCCTAAAGCCTGGAATAACCATCCCTCCCTCCTGGAGCTGTTTTGCCACAGTCTTCGAATCCATACCGGTGGTCTCAACCCAGAACCTAGAGAAGACTACAGCTAAGATCACCAAAATAACCGTATAGACCATGGTATCGAATACGTGGAAATCCGGGCTGTATATGGGATTAGGCCGCTGCATGTAATATGCTATCCCACCTATGGGGCGATTTGCTACGAACTCTCCAAGAAGGGGATAGCCGAAGCCTTGTAGCATCCTCGCCCAGAGCTGAACGTTCGCCATGAGGATACTTGCGAAAATAACCGGTATATTGCTAGCATAAACGAACTTTATAGGGTATCTACCGCGAGCGCCCCTGAATCGCCCATAAGTAAGGGGTATCTCCACCCTAACGCTAGACACGTAAACGACAGCCGCGAAGACTAGAATGGTGCCTAAAACTGGCACGAGAACATCACCCCGCATCTGATTATTCATCAAGAAATAGATGAAGGCCGGTATCCTCCCCGCTGGTACCTCTTCGCCGGGAGATGCGGGCAAGAAATTGAAGGATCCTATAACAATCTGGGCGGCTACGCCAGCAAGAATGAAGAGACCGATACCGCTGCCGAAACCCCACTTCGATACAACTTCATCCATGTACAATATGAGTAGCCCACCGATGGCCAACTGGGCAATGAGGATTAGTTGCAGGGTTGGGTCGTTGTTAATGGCCGGAAGGGCTCCCATCAACACCATAGTCGCAGCTTCGAAGACCGTAAAGGCAATGGCCAGAAGCTTCTGTGTGCCCTGGTATATGGCTTGATCCCGGGGATCCTGAAGGTTTAAGTCTAGTATCTTTCCCCCAATTAAAATCTGAAGAATGATAGAGGCCGTAACAATTGGCCCTATCCCCAGGGTTATTATAGAACCGAAACTCCCTGCCACAACCGCTCTTATGTTCTCAAAAAAATCCGCCGTATTAGGATCTAGACCGTAGAGGGCGACCTCGGAGAGAAGGAAATACACAATAAGGATCAGACCAACCCATTTGATCTTCTCCTTGAAGGTGAGGGCGTATCTTGGCCGTTCCACCTCTGGAAGGGATGTCAAAAAAGATTCGTACCTATGGAGGACACTCATTTTAATCCTCCACTAAAATCGTTTCGCCACCTGCTCCCTTTATCTTCTCCTCCGCCGACTTTGAGAACCCTCCGGCCTTAACTACAACAGGTCTCGTTATCTTTCCCCCACCTAGGACCTTGTCATACTTAAGCTGGGCCAGGTCAACGATTAGTTTGTTCTTTTCCCATGAGAAGCCGGGGAACGACTCCTTTTTACCGG
>CBDUVV010000080.1:0-6366 GCA_965370755.1 uncultured archaeon
TGATGCCAAAAATGATGGAAAACATGAGCAAGTTTGGACCTGAGATGATGCGAGAGATGATGCCCAATATGATGCCAAAAATGATGGAAAACATGAGCGGAGGAGATCTGATCGAAGGGATGCACCAGATGATGCCAAAAATGATGGACCATTGCCTTGGCCCAATGAGCCAAGAAGAACGGAAGAAGATGCTCACCAACTGTCGTTCAATGCTGGATAAAGCGGAAGAAAAATATGTAAAGTAAAGTATGAATTTGGCAGTGCATCAACGTCCATCGTTCAAAATCCCCTTGAGAAAACGCCCCGTGTGGCTCCTTTTTACCTTTGAGACCTCCTCGGGGGTGCCCTTTGCAACTATCTCACCACCAGCATCACCGCCCTCAGGACCCAGGTCAATTATATAATCTGCGCTCTTTACAACCTCCGGGTTGTGCTCGATTACAACAACGGTGTTCCCCTTCTCCACAAGGTCCTGTAATACCTGGATGAGCTTCTTACAATCATGGAAGTGGAGACCAGTTGTGGGCTCGTCCAATAGGTAGACTGTCCTTCCCGTGGCCTTCTTGGAGAGTTCCCGAGTCAGCTTTATCCTCTGGGCCTCGCCACCGGAAAGCGTTATCGAGCTCTGGCCCAGTTTTATGTAGTCCAGGCCCACCCTGCTCAAGGTCATGAGCTTAGTCCTAATGTAGGGGATGTTCTCGAAGAGCTTTAGGGCCTCCTCCACGGTCATGTCCAGTACATCCGCAACCGACTTTTTCTTGTACTTTACCTCAAGGGTCTCGTTGTTGTACCTCTTACCCTTGCATTCCTCGCACTCAATGAAGATGTCGGGCAGAAAGTTCATCTCGATCTTTATCAGGCCATCGCCCCTGCATGCCTCGCAACGCCCTCCCTTCACGTTGAAAGAAAACCTACCAGGCTTGTAGCCCCGCATCTTAGCCTCGGCAGTCTCGGAGAAGAGCCTTCGTATCTCGTCGAATACTTTGGTGTAGGTTGCCGGGTTGCTCCGAGGTGTCCGGCCTATGGGGCTCTGGTCTATGACCAGGACCTTGTCCAGCGCACCGTCGAACTCTATGGAGTCGTGGGCGCCGACCCTGTGCCTGGATTTGTGAAGCCGGTTCATCAGCCCTTTGTATAGTATGTCATAGATGAGGGTGGACTTTCCGCTGCCCGAAACACCCGTGATCAGGGTCAAAACCCCTAGGGGTATGCCAACGTCTATGGATTTTAGGTTGTGCTCCCGAGCCCCCCGAACCTCTATGAACTTCTCGGCGGGCTTTCTCACATTGGGAACCTCAATCGCCATCTTCCCTGTGAGGTATTTTCCGGTAAGGGATCGGGGGTTCCTCTCTATCTGCCTTGGGGTTCCCTGGGCCACAATCTTTCCACCGTGAAGACCAGCACCGGGGCCCATGTCGATTACGTAGTCTGCCCGTCTAATGGTCTCTTCGTCGTGCTCCACCACTAGTAGAGTGTTTCCCAGGTCCCTCAGCTCCCGAAGGGTGTCTATGAGCTTCTGGTTATCACGCTGGTGAAGGCCTATGGAGGGCTCGTCCAGGATGTAGAGTACCCCCACGAGGTTTGATCCTATCTGGGTGGCCAGACGGATCCTCTGGGCCTCGCCGCCAGAGAGGGTCCCCGCGCCTCTGGAGAGGGTCAGGTAATTCAGGCCGACTCGATCCAAAAACTTTAGGCGCTCAAAGATCTCTTTGAGTATAACCCGGGCTATCGTGGACTCCTTCTTGCTCAGCTTTACGCCCTTAAAAAAGCCCAGGGCCTCCTTTATTGACATGTCGGTTACGTCGAAGATGGACTTCCCCGCCACGCGAACCGAAAGGGCCTTGGGCTTGAGCCTCTTGCCATGGCAAGCGGGGCAGTCGCTAATACGCATGAACCTCTCGAGCTCCCTTCGCCTATAATCCGATTGGGTCTGATTGTAAAGCCGCTTTGCCCAGGGTACGAGGCCTTCCCACTCGCCGATGTGGGACCAATTGGCATCACCGTTCTTCATCCGCAAGTTGAACTTAATCCTGGCGGATGATCCGTGCATGAGGGCCTCGAACTGCTCCTCTGTGAGCTCATTTAAGGGGGTGAATATGTCGAAACCAAAGTGCCCCGCAACGTTTGCCAGGTACTGGCCCCGCCAGCTGTCCATCACGTTCCTGTATAACGCCACTGCCCCATCTGCTATGGGCTTGGACCTGTCGGGTATTATTAGGTCCTCATCGAAATCCATCCTTATGCCCAGGCCCGAACAGGCCTCACATGCCCCGAAGGGGCTGTTGAAGGAGAACATTCTTGGCTGAAGCTCCTCGAAGGCGAGGCCGCAGACGGGGCACGCCATCTCCGACGAATAGGTGGTTTCCTTCCCATCCTCGTCGACTGCTATCACCAAGCTTTCGGATTTTCTTAGCGCATGCTCGCACGCCTCCACCAAGCGAGCGGGATCATCCTTGATTCTATCGATAACTATTTCGATGTCGTGCTTTACGTACCTCTCCAGTTTCACCTTTTCATCGGTACGTTGTATCTTCCCATCGATCCTGACTCGAACGTATCCCTCCTTGTTTAAGTCCGATACCAGCTTCTCGTAGGTGCCCTTCTTCTGGCGGACGATGGGGGCAAGAATAGTAACGGTCCCGCTATATTCTTCCGATATTCGCTCGGTGATCTTCTGTGGGCTCTGGGACTCAATCTTGATGTTGTGTTCGGGACAGTAGGGCGTTCCAATTCTAGCAAAAAGCAGCCTGAAATGATCGTAGATCTCCGTCACCGTTCCCACGGTGCTCCTGGGATTCTTGCTCGTGGTCTTCTGATCTATGGATATTGCCGGAGAGAGGCCCTCGATGCTGTCAACGTCGGGCTTGCTCATGAGGCCCAAAAATTGTCTCGCGTAAGCCGAAAGGGACTCGACGTATCTCCTCTGGCCCTCCGCGTAAATGGTATCGAAGGCGAGGGTGGATTTCCCGCTTCCGGAAAGGCCCGTTATGACGATGAACTTGTCCCTAGGAAGCTCTACATTTATGTTCTTGAGATTATGCTCCCGTGCTCCTTTTATTGTAATGTTTTTCATCGCCGTGTCATTTCTCCAGGTCTTGGTATTCCGTCAACTCAGACAAGTACTGCCTCGGTTACTCCCCCCATTGATTCGAGGCAAGGCGAAAATCTTCTTTACTACCTGAGCCAACTCATTTTAATCTTTACGTTTCATTAACATTGAAAAAGGGAAAAAACCTATTCCTGGAAAATCCAATCCCCATAATCCAAGTCATCGATTTCTTCCTCTTCTGGATACCAATTCTTCGTGACGAGGAACCCTGCAGAAAAACCGGCAATTAGTCCAATTAGGTGTGCTAAAAATCCGGTGGCCGCTGCGAGGAGGAAAAATACTGTGCCATAAATTAGAGACGTAAGCATCCCGCTCGGATACAGATTTCTCTGAGCGACTAGACTGGCTCCAAGAACACCGTAAATCGCCCCAGACGAGCCGGCGGAGATCGCCCCAATAGGATAGATAAATGCTACTAGCGAGGAGACGATGCCACAGAAGAGATAGAGCCCTAAATACGTTTTTTCGCCATAGATATCCTCACACTTGGCCCCGAAGAAAAAAAGGAATATCATATTGTAACCCAGATGAGGCAGATCAAAATGCACGAATAGGTTTGTCAGGATTTGCCAATACGCCCCCTGGAGAAATGCTTCCTTGTTTAGTCCGAATCTTATCATCCACAGACGGTTTATCTCTAAGGGATCCTTGCTAAGATAAGCCAGGACAAAATAAGAGAAAATGTTCAATCCCATAAAGGCAAACGTGACCCGGGCCTTATTCATGTTTAATCAGATAGCAGGGTCGTATAACCAAGTTTCTGTTATCCTTAAAACTAAGATAAGTATGAAATCAACAAAAAGCAAGTTATATATATGAACAATTACAATTATAAGATTAGTTTCAATTATATAAGGTGATAAGTTGCCAGGACGGCCGACAATAAAAGAACCATTAAGAAAAGGGAGCATAGCTAAGCTTTACCTATTAGTATACCCAAGGGAAATACACGGCTATGAACTTGCTAAACAGGAATACCTCAAGATAGACAAATCCTACTACTCCAAGATGGGTTCGCTGTACAAGGAATTATTTCATACAAAAACTGTGATCGTAAACGGCCGCACCCGCAAATACTATAAATCCAGGGCACAGCCCCTGCTGGATCAGATAAAAACCACCCTAAAAGAAAAGGGGATACATCTAACTGACTTAGAGGGTAGTATGCTGCTTGAGTTTTTGGATGGGCCTTTCAGACGCCTCATTAATATCGACGATGCATTGGAAGAGCCCTCGCCCTTATGGTACTTATATAACGAGTTAGGCCTAAACGCTCTAGCCTATCTGCAGGACATGGAAAACCACGAGGGGTTAAAAGATGGTGAGATGCAACGAAACCAGTCTTATGAAAAACTAGGTAAGAGATTACTAAAGAAGCTGGCAAAACTACCATCTCCACACTTGCTAAACCTTATCGACAAGACTCTAAGATGACCACCTAGATCCCTTACCATGATCAAGGGAATTTCACCTGTGAAAGCTGAACAATATTCTTTGATATGTTATGTTTGAAAGTATGCTATAAGAGGGGAAAGGATAATTGGGGATATCTTTGAACCGGCTTTCGGAGGCTCGAGCAGGTTGTCAATCCTAAGGAGAATAAAATCAATCGGCAATTTTTCTGTATTCCTGAAACTCGTATTACCGGTGATATTGATATTAGCAATTATAGGAGGTGGTTTTAATTTGGGACAAGAAGATGTTAAAGGGGAAGTTATAAACAAAGAGGGACTTGAAAAAGCTACATTCGCTGGAGGCTGTTTCTGGTGCTCGGAGGCTGCCTTTGAGGGAATTGATGGGGTTGCGGATGTAATATCTGGTTATACCGGTGGTCATAAGGAGAACCCAACTTATAAAGAAGTTTCTTCAGGGACTACAGGCCATTACGAGTCGGTTGAGATTACCTACGATCCAGATGTGATATCATATGCTGAACTGCTCGATACCTTCTGGAGGACAATAGATCCCACAGACGCGGCAGGCCAATTTGTGGATAAGGGCTCTCAGTATAAGACGGCAATTTTTTACCACAATGAAACCCAGAAGAAGTTAGCAGCAGCATCGAAAGAGATGTTGGAAAAGTCCGGCAATTTTAATGGACCAATTGTTACCGAAATTCTTCCCGCTTCAACTTTCTACAAAGCAGAGGAGTACCATCAGGATTACTCTAAAAAAAGAACATTACAATACCAAATATACAAGAAGGGTTCAGGAAGAGAAAAAAGGTTAGAGGAACTTTGGGGCAGTTTCAGTGAAGGGGAACTTAGGGAAAAACTCACTTCTTTACAATATCATGTTACACAGGAAGAGGGTACTGAACCCCCCTTTAATAATGAATATTGGGACAACACTAGAGATGGTATTTATGTGGATATTGTGTCTGGTGAACCTTTATTCAGTTCTAAAGATAAGTTCAAATCTGGTACAGGTTGGCCCAGTTTTACTAAGCCACTAGAGCCAGGTAATATTGTAGAAAAAGGAGATAGGAAGTTAATTGTTAAAAGGACCGAATTAAGAAGCAAAAACGCAGACTCTCATCTAGGCCATGTCTTTGATGACGGACCTCAGCCTACTGGTCTAAGATATTGCATTAATTCTGCAGCAATGCGGTTTGTCCCTAAAGAATATTTGGAAAAAGAAGGCTATGGGGAATACAGGAACCTCTTTGCACAATAGCAAAAATAACTTCTTAATTCTTTAATTTTGCCAGTAAAATTATCACAGCTACAATCTGGTTTTAAAGCATAAACAAGTTTCTATTCTAAGCTGGGCCTGGTGTGGATCTGCTATAACAAAACATCTAAAGAGGACCTATAACCTCATAGTTGCATACAAGGCGTATATTCCATCTAAGAGCCCGGGTTGATAGTTGAGTATATTCTCTCTTGTAAGTATGAACGAGTGTGGTGTGCGTAGACCATTTTCCCGTAATTCTGTGTTGCGGAATTTCATCCAATCTTTCATCTCGGGAGATAAGTCATGTTCTTGCTTCGCCATTTTTTCAAGTAGCAACGGAGCGTTCCCACCTAGCTGTGACATAGTAAGGCCCTTCGCTGTATCAACTTGGAGGTTCTTTTCCTGACCAAACTCACTTAACTTCTTTCTCACTTGGGATATGTGGTCCCGCCATTTATCCGCCATAATTATATCTTTTTCAGTTGGCTCTTTGTAGCTAATTTCTTTAGCGATTGCATAGACTTGTTTCTCAATATCTATTGGTGGTTGCCCCAGCTCTACGGCTATTTCTTTAAACGTGG
>CBDUVV010000081.1:0-6350 GCA_965370755.1 uncultured archaeon
ACTGATTAATGATGTGGCCTCGAACACGAAGAACTCTGCTTACTTAGTACTGGGATACTTCGTCCTAATTCACTTTATCTTCATAGGCTTAGGCATAGCCCTTATAATACTGGAGGTGAACCTATCCTATTCAATGTGAGTTATACGAATAATGATGGGCTATTAGTAGAGGTGATGGGATAAATGGAGAAGGTGGGAGTACTCCTTGTCAGCTATGGTTCTAGGGCCTCTTCGATTGCCGATGCTCTGACGAGAAGCACGAACTATAATGTGGAAATATACGACGCCGATAAACAAAAAAACCCCTACATATTGGAGCGTTCGAAGGCCTACACAATTGGAATTAGTATTGACGAGATCGTGAGATTCGCAAAGAAGCATAGAAACGACATTGACTTCGGCATTGTCGGTCCTGAGGGGCCCATTATAGAGGGTATAAGAGACACGGTGGAGGAAGAGACGGATATACCCATGATATGCCCCTCTAAGGAATACGCAATAGAGAGAAGCAAGGTAGAGCAACGCTTACTTATGGAAAAATGCTGTCCCGAGGCGAACCCCGGCTTTGAGGTCTTCGACCCTGCCAAGGACGGCGGCGTGGATGATGTTAAGAAGAAGCTTTGGGCCTGTCTGGATGAATACGACAATCAGGTGGCAGTCAAGCCCGATCTTCCCGCAACAGGCAAGGGCGTCGGGGTATGGGGGGATCATTTCAACGACCGCGAGGAGGTATTCGATCACTTTCTCTCCATCTACAAGCACGGAAAGGTACTCGTGGAGGAAAAGGTTGAGGGCGAGGAGTTCAGCCTACAGTTCTTTTCCGATGAAAAGCACCTCGTCTCTACCCCACCCGTCCGTGATTATAAGAGGGCCTTCGACGGGGACCTTGGACCCAACACTGGCGGTATGGGATCCTATAAGGTTTCTGGCAACATCTTACCTTTCATGGACAAGGCTGACTGGGAATCTGGGCTGAAGATAGGAGAGCGGATATTCGAAGAACTTAAAAGCGGAGAAGAAAACCCGGGTCTGAGAGGAATTGCCCTCTACATGGCCTACACATGCTCCAAGGATGGAGTAAAGGCCTTTGAGATAAATTCTCGGCCAGGTGATCCGGAGATAATGAATCTAATGCCCCTGATTAAGGGTGACTTCGTGGAACACTGCTTCCAGATGATCGAAGGAAACCTCACTAGCATGGACTTCGAACCCCTCGCAAGCGTCGTCACCTACGCCGTGCCTCTCACCTACGGCGGATTCCGGCAGAAGTACACCGGTGAAGCCATGATAGATCTTGCCCCAGTCCATGAGCTAAGGGATAAATACGATGGTCGTCTACGAGTTTACCCGGGTTCCATGGAAAAGAGAGATGACGATAAGACCTACGCCTTGGGCTCTAGGGCTGTGGCGTGCGTCGGGATTGCCGATGACATCGAAAATGCCCGTAATATCTCTTTGGACGGTGTTAAGGCCCTCGATGGGCCTTTGTGGAACAGGTGGGACATAGCATCAAGGGCTCATATCGGCAAGAGCATAGAGAACGTGAAGCGATTGAGGAGCTAAACAATAATAAGCCGAGGATAGGCTAAAGGATAATCATGTCAAGGCATCTGATTTCAATCTCGGACATCGAAGGAGATATTAAAGGTCTATTCGGGAAGAGCCGAGAATTAAAGGAGGAGTCCAAGAGGGGTGTATTCGAGAGAAGCCTGGAGAACAAAACCCTGGCAATGATATTCGAAAAGTCTTCCACCCGCACCAGAGTGTCCTTCGAGGTGGCTTTGGCTCAGATGGGCGGTCACGCTATACACCTAGACGAGTCCCAGATACAACTCTATAGGGGGGAGAGCCTGAAGGACACCGCTTTAACCCTCTCGAGGTATGTGGACGGCATAATGATTAGAGCCAGAAAGCATGATGATGTAACAGAACTTGCCGAGTACTCCACAGTGCCGGTTATAAATGGCCTCACCGACCTTGAGCATCCCTGTCAGGCCCTCTCTGACCTTTTCACCATCAAGGAGAAGACCGGGTTCGAAGGCGTCAAGCTGGCTTACGTGGGCGACGGCAACAATGTATGCAATTCAATTGTTCTCGGCTCCAGCATCGTAGGGCTTGACATCACAGTGGGATGCCCAAAGGGATACGAACCCAATGCCGGTATATTAGAGGATGCCCAGAAGAAAGCAGCTAAAAATAATTCCATTGTGCAAGTCACGAACGACCCCAAGGAAGCTGTAAAGGATGCCAACGTGGTCTACACCGATGTCTGGATAAGTATGGGGCAAGAGGAAAATGAGAAGAACAGGCTGAACGCCTTCGACGGATTTCAGGTGAACTCTGAGCTCTTGAAGGGAGCCAACAATCCACTGATTATGCATTGCCTCCCCGCCCAACGGGGACGAGAGATTACAGACGAGGTTCTGGACGGTCCTAATTCCATTGTCTTCGATCAAGCCGAAAACAGGCTCCATATGCAAAAGGCGCTACTCTATTTCCTAATGAGCGATAAATAAAAAATCAACCCAGTAGTCTATTTACTACAAGAACCTCCACTTCCCCGACTCCGTCAATCTTTCTGAGGGCTTCCTCAATCTTATCGACTACTCCCTCGGCATCCTCGGTGACGAAGGAAGGCTTCAGAGCCACCAATCCAAATGCAATGGGCTCCTTCTCGACTTCATGGAGCCTTGCAACATTCAGCCCCTTGATTTTGCCCATCAGCTCATCAGCATCTGATCCCGCATCAGCGGGCATGACCTTGAAAGTTACCAATACCTCAGCCATAAGTTCCACCTCACGGGCCCACAAATCCACAGACGCACTTGTACATTCTACTAAGCGCCCTGCAGTTAGAACATCTGCCCATAGACTCCCCACAGTTGGGACAAGGGAAAGTGACAGAGCCATCCCCACTAGTAACATATTTACCGCAACTTAAGCATCGCAACTTTGGGCCGTCGAGTATCTTGCTCACGGGTCTAGGTGCTGGCACCTCAACTTTCTCCTCCGCTGGCTCCTGCACCTTTTCTTCGACTTTCGCCTCGACCTTCGTGACGGCTTCCTTAGGCACCTCTTCTGGCTTCTTACTCTCTTTTGTTTGTTTTTCCTCTTTCTTCGGTGCCGCCACTTTTTTCTCCTTCTTCTCGGCTTTCTTCTTCACCGTCTTATCAGCTTTCTTCTTCACCATATCAAATCACCATGAAATCCTTTCAACCATCCCAGCAATCCATCTTCTACTATAAAAATTATCTGGGAATGAAGGGCCTCTGAAATTTCGTCCGACCTTAAATGATCTGCAGTTTTTTTATCATTGACCCTAATGCAATAGTTGATTTACCATCGGGTACGATGATATTGTTTTGCGGTCTTAAACAGATGGTTCATCTATAAAAAAGTTGTTGGGGAGGGCCACTGGGTCTAGGCACGTTCAAGGAAAAGAATTTTACCGAAAAAATGAAGAAATCTACAAAAAAACAGTCTTCGGAAAGCCTGTGATTTTATATTTAAAGTTTGTGGCCTGAGGAGCTTTGCACTTTAAATGCCGTTTGCACCTTTAATCACTGTTTTGCACTTTTAAGAAACCCGATGTGTTTACAGGCAAATGGAATCGTTTAACATTTAGATTTTGTATAATCCTGGGTAGATGTAGGATGAGGTTGTTGAACACGCGGTGGGTTTTATTCGGAATAACAAAAGATATTATATAAAAGAAGCTTTATCCTAGGGCTTGGAGGCAAAAGGTGGTGGGAAGCACAACTCGTTTAACAGTCCATCCTATTTTTTCTACTGATATAACCTAGCCTCCATCATAACTGAATAGGAGGTAAGGTAGAAATGAAGAAATTAAAGATTTTAGTAGCTTTAGTATTGGCAATGGCTGCTGTTCTTGGAGTGGGCAGTGCCTTGTCAGGGGCAATCGGGATATGGAACTTCGATGAAGGACAAGGAGGAACCGCCTATGATACTTCAGGCGGCAATGCCCATGGAACGATACACGGTGCCACATGGACAAATGATTGTATATCTGGAAGTTGTCTTTATTTTGACGGCAACGACCGCATTAGCGTGCCATTCCAAGAAACTCTTACAGAGTTTTCGATATCAGCTTGGGTGAACGTCCCACAGACTGGCTGGTTGCATGATACCATAATGGCGACAAACGAGTTCCGATTTCAGCTAGGTGGTAATCCTGACCCCCTCCCATTAATTGGGTTCTCAAAAGCAGTGCCACCAGTAACCATCTACGGTACTACTATAACCAAAAACGAGTGGCATCACTTGGCAGTGACATGGGATGGAACAGAGATTAAACTCTATCAGGATGGCGTACTCACGGGCTCAGGCGCAGCTAACAGGCCCCTAATGAACATTAATTCGATGCTGATGGGCGTAGATGGAATATCTGGGTATCCCAGTGGACAGACCGACTACTTCACGGGAAAGATTGACGAGGCCCAAGTCTACAACAGAGCCTTGTCAGAATCTGAAATTCAACAGCTCGCTAATCCACAAGGTGAACAAGGTGACGCAAATAAAGGTCATGGCAACGACCCTGACGGCATAGACGACGATAACCCTGGACGTGGATGCGAAAACAAGAACAGCAATGGTAACAGGAAGCGCTGCCCCTAGGCGGGCGGCTCTTTCTCTCTTTTTTTATTTAACAGATCTGTAACTGCTGTTGGTTTTCGTTAAAGTTGAAACAAAAAAACAAAGATACATCACAGGTGGGGATTTACTCCGCCAAAGATAGAAGAGCTAGAGGACTTCAATAAAAAAATGATTAGAAATAAGCTTTCCGAAGAAGGGTGGAATGCCCTGTTCTTATACTTTCTATTAATACTGATATTCTTCTCCTTATTAGTTAGCCTCGTTAGACCAGTAGCTGGCCCTTTTGTTGCCCTGAATATCTTGGGATTGTTTATTCTTTTTTATTGGATCCGGATAAGAAGATAAAGGGTGAGGATTTCTACAAAAAACAATTATAAAAAATAAAAGAGAAAAAGCTCCAATTAAGGAGCTTAATCTTTCATATTGTCTCTAGCCTATGCAGGCGCCAGTTGAGCAACTTACTGATCCATTTTGAACGCAATCAATAGTTGTATTAAATGGCTCTTCATTCCATTCCCAGCAAAAGTATTCTACTAGATTCGTTGTATCTATGCAGTAATCTGTATTGGAATAAGGAGTGTCGTCCCAATAACCTGACATAGTACCTCTGATAAGGGCTTCGTCTCCTCCATCTGTGTCGTCGCAGAAGTTGGGTACTAGTTCGTCTGTGTCCGTTGGACTGCTGCATCCAGGATCGTCAGGATAGTCTATGTATGTGTCTCCGTCGTTGTCAATGCCATCATCACAAACCAAGCTCGAATCCCGCTCGTCGTTATCTTTTGCTCTTGAACATCCAGGATCGTCAGGATAGTCTATGTATGTGTCGCCATCGTTATCCTGACCATCTTCGCATTGTTTAGGCTGTGGTGGTGCGAAAACACTTGGTAGTGAAGAACCATAAACAAGCAAGCCCAACACTACAACTGCTAGAAATATCTTCTTATAATCCATTAGCTCCCATACCTCCTTCCGTTATTATTTGGCGGGCTTATAGCCCAAGATAAGAGATTAAGACCCTAATATTTAAATTTAACCATCTATTCGACCTTTATAGGTGAATATATTTAGATTAATCTACTTAACTTAACCATTAAACCCTATAAAGACGTTATAAACAAGTTTCCATTTCCTGGTGGATTTCTATTAATCAATCCTTTAGTCTTCCGAAAATATGTAATTCTTATCGGTGACTTACAAATATCATTCTTCTAGTTAGGCATGCCTAATTAGAGTAGTATAGATTTTGGGGTGAACTTCTATGGGAACCTTCGACAACCGGCTCTTTAAAGTACTCTATCCCGACGAGGGTATAGAGCTAGACGCCATCCAAAAGAGAGATGTCGACTGGCTGGTGCATCGCCATGATAACATGGCTGTGGTTGCAGTGTTGAAATGAGTTTACTTCAGAATTTATAATTAAGTTATTGGGAGGTGAGAAATGATGAAGCTTGTAAAAAGCTTTTTGGTCTTGGTGCTTCTGGCTGCTCTTGTCACCGCGCCAAGTGTCTCGGCGTTTGAGATAAATCCTGAAGACAAAACAGTGATCACCAGTGTCGGTGTAACATATGGTATTGACGATATTGACTTATTGTACGATGGATGCAGCTCATTCATGGACGACGCCAGAGAAGCACTTCTTGCCATGCAAGAATAAAGGGGTATTTATACCCCTTTTTTATTTTTTTAATTTAAGCCAGAGAATCTATTTTTATATTCGAATCTTCAATCTGACAAGT
>CBDUVV010000082.1:0-6326 GCA_965370755.1 uncultured archaeon
CCACTTTCAAAGTTTAAAAAGAATGGCAAATCCGGGACCAGAATTAAGAAAAAATCACAAAAAAGCAAAACAGTGGAGATGGCAGAAACGCCAACCAACATCAGGCTACGATCCTATATAGATGCTATACAAGAGTTACTTACAGAGTTAAGATCCAAGAAAAAAACTTCAAAATTAGCCAAGTACGCTAGGCTCAATGGACGGTACCGTGCCCTAGTTTCCAAACAGCGACCACGCGATCAGCAAGGTAAAAATCTCAAGAATGAAGCATTGGACTTAATCGCAGAGTTGTCGGATTTGTTAGAATCAATGAAAACTTAGATTTTTAACACACATTTTTGATTATTTAGGACAAGAGTCGGATTTTCCCACTGAGACCGTTTATTTGATATATCCATGTATTGAGGGGTATGAAAGCATTCGGCGATATAAAAAAATGCGTTTTAAGCGATTTCACGAAGACGATTATTTCGGTCGGCTAGTATGCTTCGCATAATTAACTATTATGCGAAAGATTCGCAAGTTTTATATAACCACCTCAGTGCGGGTATGTTATATGCGTAGTGAATTAGCTGATTTTCTCGCTTCTGCCAAAACAGAAGGCAGCCCTTACGAGCTTTCGTATAACACGATCAAGGAATATGGATACAATCTTGGGATGTTGAAACGTTTTTTGAAGAAAAAATCTGTGGTTGAAATATCGACGGATGATATTACGCGATTCATCGCCGGCCTAATGAAACGAGGCTACAAGATGAATAGTATTAAAAATGTTAAATCCTGCCTCTGGACGTTCTTCATTTTTCTCCAGGATACTGGTTGCATAACTGAAAATCCAATGGAAGGCGTAAAGGAAAAAAGAAAAGGACGGGGAAAAAGGGTTAAAAATAGATTTCCGGTCTTTCTAACGACCGAAGAGGTCGAAAAGTTAATAGAAGCACCCGATTTCGCACGAAAAAAGATTGTCGGTACAAGGGACAAATTGATCCTGCATTTGCTTTACAGCACGGGCATTCGATTGGGAGAGCTATTACGTATAACAGTAAAAGACATAGACCTTAAGAATAATACAATTCAGGTGCGGGGAAAAGGTGACAAAACCAGGACCGTTTTGATACTTGACAAGCTCATTGGGGATGGGACAGTGCAATTGCTAGATGATTGGATTGACGGAAAGCAGCAAGAAGATCTTTTGTTCGATGGCCTCTCGCCTCGAGCAGTCCAGATGGCGGTTAAGATGTATGCTAAAAAGGCAGGTATAACGAAGAACGTAACACCGCATAAATTAAGGCATTCTTTTGCTACAAGATTAATATCGGAGGGGGTTAGAACAGAGTCTGTCCAAAAGCTTTTGGGACACGAAAGCATTACAACTACCCAGATCTACGCAAAAGTCACACAGAAAGCCACAATTGATGAACTCAAAAAGCTGGACCTATTAGAGTAGTCCACCGGCACCAGTTCTAATTTGAATTCCTTATATTTCAATAATCTTTGCACTATTAAAACATTTTTATAATTTATTTTTTCTATTTATATTATAAATAATATATAATTCATAATATAGTTTCAAGAATTTAATTTTATAATAATGTTTGCAAAGTGTAAAAATATTTGTAAAGCACTTATAATCGAAGGGGAAGAGGAGAAGCTAATTAACTATTAAGTTTCCTATGATCTTTCCCTCAGGGACACATACTTGCAACCTGTGGGCCCGCAATACTCTCCGACGTAAGTGGACTCAGGCCGATACAACGCCGGCTTCGGTTGGGCTTCGGCAAACTTCTCCTCGATGACATGGGCGCACCATCCAGCTACCCTTGAGATTGCGAATATGGGCGTGAATAAATCGGAGTCTATGCCCATCAGATAGTAAACGCTAGCACTGTAAAGGTCTACGTTGGGATAAATTTCGCCGCCTTTTCTATTCCTGAATTCCTCCCGCGTTGCTTCTTCTATTCGTTTGGATATCTCATACCATTTCGGCTCCCTTTTGCGCTTTCCGAGCCTCTCCGACATCTCAGCTAAGATTATAGATCTGGGATCAGTAGTTCGATAAACAGCGTGCCCCATCCCCATAATACGTTCATGGGCATCGAACCTCGCCTTGACCCATTCATCTACGGCTCCAATATCATCGATACCTTGGAGCATCTCCATAACCTTGGCGTTTGCCCCACCATGGAGTTCACCGGATAATGCTCCTATACCGGCGCTAATTGAGGCATACATATGAGCCCTTGTCGAAGTCACCTCCCTTGCCGCAAACGTGCTGGCGTTGAAGGAGTGATCAGCATGCAAAATGAGGCATATGTCGAGTTCATTTGCTGTTTCACCGTCGGGTTCTTCGCCATTGAGCATGTAGAGGAAGTTTGCAGCGTGGGACAGGTTTTGTTTGGGTTTCTTCAAATCTAAACCTTTTCTAATTCGATCCCAATAGGCCACTATCGTGGGGGTCTTGGCTATTATTTTTATGGCCGTTTCAAAGTTGGCTTCCTTGCTCTTGTCTCTAGCTGTTGAATCGTATCCAGCGAGAGCTGCCAGCGTGGATTGAAGCACGTCCATGGGATGAGTAGACTTTGGCAATCTCCGTAACATTTCGATGATTCCAGGGGGTAATTCCCTCGCATCCGCCATCCTCCGGCTGAAATCCTCGAGCGCTTGTTTGTTGGGGAGATCACCTTGGTGCAATAGATATACCGTCTCCTCAAAGGTGGAATATTTTGCCAGCTCGTTTATGTCATAACCCCTATAGACGAGCCTACCTTCATCGCCCTCTACTAGGCTTATCCTGGTATCGGCTATAACAACACCACGAAGGCCAATATTTTTCGTCTCTTGGGTTCCCTCCATCTTCCCGTCTCCAGTAGAGAGAGATTCAATCTCATATACTATGCGGTTTGCTAACGCTTGATAAAATACCAAAAGGGTTTTAATCCATATCACATAATTTCAACTATGAACGCGAAAGAGGTGGTGAACGAGGCATTCGGCCTTGGTGAGCCGGAGCGCGTGCCTGCTACTTTGTTTGGAGGCGGGGTCTGGACCATCTTTAACAGCGGCAACAACTTCCTCAGCTTCAAGGGCAAGCCCGAGAAGTATGCCGAAGTGGTCTTGGAGACTCAAAGAAAACTCGACTCGGATATTGTCTATATGGGCTCCGGTTACAACAACTTTCATGCTGCCGCATTGGGCGGAAAGATGAAGATGAGAGAGGTGGGTGCGCCTGACTTAGAAGCGCCCTTGGTGAACGAGCCCGAGGACCTGGAAGAATTGGATTTATTGGGCGTAGACGAGGACGATGTAATAGCGACCGTTCGAGATGCTACCCGAATTGTCGCGAAAAATATAGGGGAGGAGTTTGCGGTCACCGTGACGGCTTGGGGACCATTCACCTTGGCAGCTCAGCTCAGGGGCGTGGAGAAGCTTATGTTCGGCATATACAAGCACCCGGATTTTGTGAGAAAAATCACAGACTTCTCGGCAGAGGTAGTTAAGAAGTTCTATGAACCCCTCATTGAAGACGGCATCATTGATATGGTGAGCATCGCTGAACCCACCGCTTCGGGCGACCTCATATCCCGGAAGCATTTCGAGGAGTTCGCTTTGCCTACTCTTAAAAAGATGATTGCAGACTTCAAAGCCAAAGGGGTCACTACTCTACTGCATATCTGTGGGAACACGCGGGACAAGATCGACCTCATTGGCGACACCGGTGCTGACTGCTTCAGCATGGATTCCAAGGTTGACTTGGCCTTTGCTAAGGAGCAACTCGAGGGCAAGATGTGCATCGCAGGCAACGTGGACCCCGTAGCCGTAATGACCCTTGGCGGGGCAGAAGGGGTGAGAAAAGCCTCTAAAAAATGTATTCACGCCGCCGCTTCTGGAGGTGGCTACGTTTTGATGCCCGGTTGCGATATCCCTCATACTGTCCCCTACGATAACATCAAGGCCTTGATGGAAGTTGCGAAAGGATAAGATTAAGCTTTAATACTTTGAAATTAAAATAGAGATGTGATGCGAAATGGTGGTAACACGGATCTGCGATAGGTGTGAGAGAGTTATAGGGAGTGGAGAGTTCTGGAGAGTCGAGACCATCAAGGCCAATAAGGACGATGAGGCCATACCGAGGACGGACACAAAGAACGAGCTTTGCAACGGCTGCAAAGGTGACTACGTAAGCTGGCTTAAGGGTGCTCCATCAGTTGTGGAGCCAGAGCCATCGAGGCAGTCGAAGAGATCCCTTGTGGGTTCCATCCTCAAAGGATGAGTTGATCTTACGGCCTTCTTCCGTTCAGAAGCAGAGCGTGGCATCCGCGTCTAGTGTCAAGTCTATTAGGGTTGCAGCTCCAGATATCTTGGCGCCTTTCACTAAGTCCTTGTTTCCGATTTTTCTTGCCTGGCATGCAGTTTCACATACATCAAAAGTCACGCCGAATTTTTGAGCCTCTTCGAGACGTTGTTTCAGACTAGCTCCTTTTGGCTTGGGGGTTTCTTTTTCAGCATTGCCTTTTATTAGAACATCAACCGCATCCTGAACAGCGTACAAAGTGGTTTCAACATCCATGGCAGCGCTTATGGCGGCGAACATTAGAGCTGACCGAGCTATCTTTGGCTTGTCCATCCCCGCGGTCATCATAATCAAGAGCTTGTCGGGTTTATCCTTATTCATTTTGCATTTTACCTCCAAAGTTGAAAAACACAACTAAATTCTACTTTAGTATATTAAACAACATGGTCAAGAGAACTTATTATATCCCGGTTGATGCCTTCTACTCGACAATACCCGCGGATTTCTCAAAAGTGTCGCTCCTTGCTACGCTGGTCCATGGTATCATAAGTCCCACAATGGTGAGAATCCAGGCGATAACGGATACAGATAACAAGGGGTGAACTCCGAATACGTAGCCAGGCTGGGTGGTCAATGCAGGTCCCAGTACGAGGAGGAAGAGCATTATACCCAAGCCGGCTTTCTTTGCGAGGCGGCGGGGGGCGAACCATACTGCAACAAGAGGCCCTATGTAAATCGGAGAGCCCCACATACCTGTGAAAAGTACCAGCATGATTATCTGCCCTTTCCATAGCAATGAGAGGACCAGTGCGACGGCTCCAAGGGCCCATATCGAGAAGATATTGTAAAACCCGATTTTGCGCTCTTCTCCTTCAGTCTTCTTGCCGTGGAGGATGATATCTTTGAGCAATATTGTTGCCGAGGCATGTAGCCACGAGTCAGAGCTTGACATGGCAGCTGCGATGACAGCCGCAAAGAATAGACCCGCTATGATTGGATTGAAGTTACTTATTATAACTTGGGGGATAGCCGCCCTGGGATCAATCCCCGGAAGCGTCAGCCTCGCCACGAGCCCAGCGTAAACCGAAAGGAATCCAATTGGAAGTACTAATAGAGCGGCGATGGCACCTGCCTTCTTGGCGTCGCCGGGTGTCTTTACAGATGCACATTTCTGGAGCCAAGGCTGGGTGATAAATACTAGGGCTACTAAGGCTCCCAGCCAGGCCGTTAGTGGCATCACACCTGCACCGGTTGGGGAAGTGTAGTTAGGCCCGAGGGAGGATGCTATTGAGAACATGTTACCGTATCGAGCAATCGATAAGATTGCTAGGGATGCAAGGCCAATATATATCAATATTAATTGAGCCATATCGGTGAGGGATATGGCCCACATTCCACCCAAGCTGACATACAATATGATCAAAAAGGCGCCAAGAACTATGCTCGTCGTCAGGGGCAATCCTGTTAAAGAGTTCAAAAGGATTCCAGCTACAAGGAACTGAGCGGCTGTTGGACCTATCCACATTACAACATGGGAGAATGAGACGATGTACCTTGCTAGGGGTCCATAATGTTGGGACATTAGCTCGGAAATAGTGTATGATTCGCTGCGCCGAAATCTGGCAGCTGCAATGCGCATGCTCAAAAAAAGCGTCACCGCAAGAGTGACCGGATAGAGTATTGCGGATAGACCCACCTTGTATGCGACTTCGCCTACGCCGATGGTAACGCCTGTCCCAATAACCGTTGCTGCTAGAGTGGCAGAAGCCAGCCACCATGGCAATGATCTTCCTGCTACGAGATGGTCATCCAGGGTCTTAGTGCGTTTAAAGCCATAATAGGCCAATCCAAAGACCAATAACATGTATCCGAAGACAACTGTCTGTATCGTGCTCATTTGGTGATTCACCCTTTTAAGACAAATTGTTAGCCGGATATGACTTTATAAATATTTTCTCCAAATATAAAATTTAATCACCTTAAAGTATAAATATAATCTAATTTATTATACTTCTTCTCTTCTTTTTGGTAGAAT
>CBDUVV010000083.1:0-6290 GCA_965370755.1 uncultured archaeon
TGTAGAAAAAAGCGGTCTGGCGGGGGATACTAAGAAAAAGCCAATTCCGTAAGAAAATAAGGCTGAGGAGCCTTTGATGGAAAAGCCAAAGAAGAAATCCCCGCCAAAGAAGAAGATACAACAAAAAAAGAAATCGCCATCAAAGAAAAAAGTGACTTCAAAGGCAAAGGCGAAAAGCACCAAGGTGAAGGCCAAATGAAAGCAATCCATGCAAACATAACTAAAGGTCTGCCAGCTGGAGCTAGGGTGAGTGTTGTTGATAACTCTGGGGCTAGGGAGATAGAGATAATTTCTGTTATAGGACAGGGGGGAGTGAGAAGGCGCCTACCCAAAGCAGGTATAGGAGATCTAGTGGTTGCGAGTGTCAAAAAGGGATCGCCTGAGATGAGGAAAAAAAAGGTAAATGCGGTTATAGTGCGGCAGCGCAAGGAATTCAGACGCCCCAGCGGGATGCGGGTGAAGTTCGAGGACAATGCCGCAGTTATTACGTCGGAGACCGGAGAGCCCAGCGGAAGTGACATCAAGGGAGCCGTCGCCAAGGAAGCAGCGGAGAGATGGTCCAAGATAGCGAGCATGGCCAGCATTATCATTTAGGTGAATTTAATGAAGCTTTCAAGTCAGCCCCGGAAAACGAGAAAGGCCATGTATACGGCCCCCAAGCATAAGAGGCAAAAGATGATGACCGTCCGTCTATCCGAAGAATTACAGGAGGAGTACGGCAGGAAGTCTTTCTCGGTAAGAAAGGGTGACACCGTAGAATTGCTACGGGGTGACTTCAAGGGCCACAAGGGTAAAATCGAACGAGTTAATCTCAAAAGGGGGAGGCTTCATATCGAGGGCGTGACAGGTCAAAAGGCCGACGGAAGTGACAGGTTTTACCCGGTACATCCGTCCAACGTCAGGGTAGTTAAAATGGAAATGAAGGACGAGAAGAGAGAAAAAGCGATGGCCAGAGTGGCCGAGGAGGAGTGATGGTTATGCATCTGAAGCGATTAGCTGCTCCAAAAACGTGGAAGTTGGCCAGAAAGGAGACAAAGTTCACTGCTAAGCCCTCTCCCGGACCCCACTCTACTACGGAGTCCATCACGCTCCTGTTGGTGATAAGAGAACTCTTAGGCTATGCTAAGACGGCACGGGAAGCAAAAATAATCCTCAACGAGCGTAAAGTGCTAGTGGATGGCAAGGTCAGGACGAATCCCAAGTTTCCTGTTGGACTCATGGATATCCTTGAGATTCCAACTTTGAAAAAAGCCTGGATTGTATTACTGGACAAGGGTGGGAAATTCACTTTGGTTGAGGTTCCACAAAGTAGGTCAAAAGAGAAACTATGCAAGATCGTCAACAAGTCGATAGTTCCGGGTGGAAACATGCAGCTGAACCTTCATGATGGGGGAAACATCCTGTTGAAGATAACTAATCCGAGATCTCCAAAGGAGGACAAATATAAGACCAAAGACACCTTGATTTTCGATGTCGCAAAAAATAAGATCACAGGAGCAATACCGTTCAAAGCGGGGTCGCTAGCGCTCGTGACTGGTGGGCGGCATATGGGGGACATTGCTCGAATCGAAGAGCACAAAATTCTTCGGAGCACCCAGTCGAACATCGTTGTTCTATCGAAAGATAATGAAAAGTTTGAAACCATAGAGGACTACGTTTTCGTGGTTGGCGAAAAGAAGGCTCTGGTGCCGGAGGTGGGATGAGATGACAGCTGACACGAACATTATGAGAGACATCAGAATTTCCAAGGTCACCGTCAACATGGGCGTCGGCGAAGGCGGAGAGAAGCTGGCTAAGGCAGAGGCATTGTTGGAATCGCTTACAAACCAAAAACCAGTCAAGACTATAGCCAAGCGCACGGAGCCGACTTTTGGCACGAGAGGCGGGCTTCCGATAGGATGCAAGGTAACCCTCCGTAAATCTAAGGCTGAGGATTTTCTCAAGAAAGCTTTAGATGCCGTAGATTTTACGATTAAAAGAACAAACGTCGATGAACAGGGCAATTTATCCTTCGGGATAAAGGAACATATCGATATGCCTGGGGTTAAATACGACCCGAATGTCGGCATTTTTGGGATGGATGTCTCTTTGACCATCGAGCGCCCTGGATACCGCGTAAAGAAAAGAAGAATTTCTAAGAGAAAGATCTCCAAGCATCATCTTGTCGGGAGGGAAGACTCTCTTAAATTTTTACAAGAACAATATAAGATAGCCCTTGAAGAGGAAACGTGAAAAACGGAGGGATCGAACATAAAAGGAAACATCGGTAAAGGCACAAGGAAATGTAGAAGATGCGGATCCCATGGTTCCGTCATAAGGAGCTATGGGTTGAACATATGTAGGCATTGTTTCCGCGAAGTGGCTACTGAACTTGGGTTTAAAAAATATGAATAGGTGGACAAAGTGCTAACAGATCCTTTAGCTGATGCATTGTCGAACATCAAAAACAACGAGCGTTCAGGTAGTTTGGAGTGCCTTATCAAACCGGCATCGAAACTGATTGCGAGAGTTTTGACTGTGTTTCAGACTTATGGATACATTAATGAGTTCGAGTTTATCGATGATGGCAGGTCAGGGAAGTTGAAGATAACATTATTAGGAAATATAAATGAATGTGGCGTTGTTAAGCCAAGATACGCCGTTAGTAAGATGGACTTTGAGAAATTCGAAAAGAGATTCTTACCTGCGAGTGGATTTGGCATCATGGTTGTCAGCACCCCTTTTGGTGTTATGTCCCATCGTGAGGCAAAAGAAAAGGGCACCGGTGGAAGACTTTTAGCCTACGTCTACTGATTTAATAAAGGTGAAATTATGCCAATTGCATCAAGGATTGAAGAGAGAATCGATATCCCCAGCGAAGTAGAATTAACCCTCGAAGGGGATACGATAACAACCAACGGTGAGAAAGGCGAAATCACTAGGTCCTTCTCTTACCCCGGTCTAGGAATCAGAAAGGAAGACTCCCAGATCCTTATAGAACTGGATCACCCCAATAAGCGTCAGGCGGCCTTGGTGGGGACCATTGCCGCTCATATCAGGAATATGATTAAAGGCGTAAGTGAGGGTTTTGTGTATAAATTGAAAATGGTCTATTCTCATTTCCCTATGACCACAAAGGTGCAGGAGAATTCAATAAATGTGGAGAATTTCTTGGGGGAAAAGATACCAAGAAAGACCAGGATTGTTGGCAATACGAGCGTAAACGTAAAGGGTGCTGAGATTGATGTTAGTGGCTGCAATATCGAAGATGTGGGTCAGACGGCTGCGAATATTGAACAGTTAACGAAGGTTAAGAGAAGAGATCCTAGGGTATTTCAGGATGGGATTTATCTGATTGAACGAAACGGCATGAAGGTGTGAATGGCCATGGTAACAAAAAAAGAAAATAAAGAGAAGCCAAAGTTCAAAAAGCGGGAGTACTTCAGGTACAAAAAGCTAAGCAACAGCGGATGGAGAAAGCCAAGAGGCATTCATAATAAGGTCAGACTGAATAGGGGCGGAAAGCCCGGTTCCCCGTCCATCGGATATGGCATGAAAACGGAGTTAAGAGGCCTTCATCCTTCTGGTTATAGAGATGTGTTAATCGAGAATTTGGCCCAACTCGTCGCGCTGGACAAGGAGAAAGAAGCCGTTAGGATATCCGGAAGAGTCGGTGCCCTTAAGGCTCAAATGATAATGGAAGAATCCGCAAAACTCGGGCTGAAAATTTTGAATCCTCGGAAAATTCGTGCCACAGAGGAAAAAGAGGAAGACTCTTAAGCAGATGGGAGCGAGTTTAAAATGAATTTAACTACTCAAAGACGGATGGCTGCTTCTATATTAAAAGTCGGAGTGGGGAAGATATGGTTCGATCCAGAGGATTTGGACTCCATCGTTGCGGCTGTCACTAGGGAGGATATCAGAGGCCTGGTAAACCAGGGGGCAATTCAAGTTAAAATGGAGGACGGTCAGAGTAGCTATTGGGCTAATTTCAGAAGGCGGCAGAAGGCGAAGGGTAGGCGGAAAGGTCATGGGACGCGGAGTGGGAAGAAGTATGCTAGATTTCCTAAAAAGAGGCGTTGGATATCAACGATAAGGCCATTGAGACGGGTGCTGAAAGAATTGAAGGTTTCTAAAAAAATAGACAATGCGACTCATTGGAAGTTCTACTATCGGGCGAAGAGTGGAATGTTCAAGTCGAAGTCGCAGTTGCTTGCCTATCTTAGGGATAACAAAATCATATCGGATGAGAGCTGAGAAATATGGGTTTTGGACCGCGTTATAGGGTTAGTCACAGGAGAAATAGAACTGGAAAGACGGACTATAGGAGCCGTATGAAGTTACTTCTATCTGGAAAACCGC
The DNA here is from genome assembly GCA_965370755.1 of uncultured archaeon. Lineage (GTDB taxonomy): Archaea > Hydrothermarchaeota > Hydrothermarchaeia > Hydrothermarchaeales > JAZGAD01 > CBDUVV01. The sequence continues at coordinate 4,342 of CBDUVV010000083.1, forward strand.
GGCTGGTGGTTAGAACGACTTCCAAGCGAATAATCACCCAGGTAATGAAGTACTCAGAACGGGGTGATATTGTGATAGCTGCATGCGACTCGAGAGATCTCCAGGACTTTGGCTGGAAAGGCGGTACGGCGAATATGCCCGCTGCATATCTAACGGGCTTGCTATGCGGTCGTATGTCTGTAGAACAGGGTATCAAAGAGTGCATATTCGATGTTGGACTCGTAAAACCCCTAGCAAGATCAAATATCTTCGCAGTTCTAAAAGGAGCAATCGATGGAGGTTTAGAGATGCCGCACAGTGAGAAATCATTGCCCTCTGAGGATCGTTTAAAAGGCGTGCATATAGCGAACTATGCAGGTGTATTAAAAACTGACAAGAAGCAACCCATATTTTCCGAATACAAAAAAAGGGGCATCGATCCAAAAGACGTGCCGAAGCAATTCGATGTCGTCAAGAATAATATTCTGAAGACGGGCAAAGAGATTAAAACAGCGAAGGCTAAACAGAAGAGGGCCGACAAGGGGAAGAAGCCCCGCGCATAAATTGGTGATGTATGATGGAATTAGAGGAATGGACGCCAACAACCAAACTCGGACGGATGCTTAAGTCCGGTGAGATAACCGACGTAAGAGCCGTCTTCAGGTCAGGTCTACCCTTGATGGAGGTTGAAATAATTGATGCTCTACTGCCGGATATACAGGAGGAGGTTATCGATATAACCCTGGTCCAGAGGATGCACAAATCCGGTAGAAGGGTCCGATTCAGGGCCACCGTGGCCGTTGGGAATAATGATGGTTATATAGGTCTGGGTAATTCCGTGGCGAAGGAGGTTGGCCCAGCTATAAGGAAGGCCATAAGGAACGCTAAACTCAATTTAATCGAGATAAGACGTGGATGCGGGAGTTGGGAGTGTGGATGCGGCACCCCTCACTCCGTTCCCTTCAGGGTCATGGGAAGTGCTGGGAGCGTGAGAGTCGTTCTATTACCTGCACCGAAAGGAATTAGCCTTGTGGCCGGGGATGTCTCGAAGAAACTCTTGAAGTTAGCTGGCATCAGGGATATATGGTCCAGGACGGAAGGGAAGACTAAGACAACCATTAATACCGCTAAGGCCACGTTTAACGCCCTAGAAGAAACAGCCCGCATTAAGATAAACGATCAACAGAGCAATGAAGTCGGAATCCTAGAAGGCCGGAGTGTAATCAGCTCTTGAACGGAGGACTTTGATGAAAAGAATAGCAGTGGTCAGAATCAGAGGGAAGATAGGGGTAAACACGGGGGTCGAAGATACTCTGCAGATGCTTAATCTGACTAGAGTCAATTATTCCACTTTAATAAACGACGATGAAGTGTATTCGGGCATGCTTAAGAAGGTTAAAGACTACGTGACTTGGGGAGAAGTTGGTGCCGAGTCCGTGAGCCTAATGCTGAAGAACAGAGGCGAATTGGTCGGGAGACAAAAGATCACGGATTCGTATATTAAAAAACGGACAAAATACAAATCCATTGCGGACTTCGCAAAGGCATTCGTCAAATTCGAAGCGGAGCTGGATGAAATCCCTAGCGTAAGGCCAGTTTTCAGACTTCATCCTCCACGGAGGGGTCATGAGGGGATTAAAAGGACGTTTAGGCAAGGAGGCGCTCTGGGACACAGAGACAACATAAAGGACTTGTTAGTTAAAATGAGGTAATAAACAAGAAATACGATATTCTAGGAGATGCTATTCATGGCTCATAAAGATAGAAAGATTCGAAAGAAACGCGGTTCCCGCTCATGTGGTATGGGATACAAGAAGAGAGGTGCTGGTGGGCGTGGGGGCAAGGGTATGGCTGGCGGCCTCAAAAGTAAATGGACGTGGGTGATCAAGAACGAACCAAAACGGTTTGGAAGGCGCGGCTTCGATGTTCCCTTAGCGGTCAAACGCTTGGTTAGGGCCCTCAACGTCGGG
>CBDUVV010000084.1:0-6275 GCA_965370755.1 uncultured archaeon
GTGGAAGAGCCTAGTGGCAGACGATAATGCCTCTTATGACGAAGAGGTGGAGATCGACCTCTCCTCGGTGGAGTCCATGATAGCCCAACCAACAAGCCCAGACAATGTCGTGCCCGTGAGCGAGGTCGAGGGATTGGAGGTCCAGCAGGTGCTGGTCGGCAGTTGCAACAATTCATCATACAAGGACCTAATGACGGTCGCGGCGATGCTGGAAGGAACGAAGATACATAATGATGTCAGCTTCGCCGTTACACCGGGCTCCAGGCAAGTCTTGGATAACATCGCGGAAAACGGCGCCTTGGCGAGCCTCGTGAAGGCAGGAGCGAGGATATTGGAATGTGCGTGCGGCGGCTGTATAGGCATGGGGCAAGCTCCTCCGACAGGGGCGGTGTCCCTTCGCACCTATAATCGTAACTTCCCCGGCAGGAGCGGAACCAAGGACGATAGGGTGTATCTGTGCAGCCCTGAGGTCGCCGTTGCAAGCGCCTTAAAGGGGGTGATAACCGACCCGCGTACATTGGGCAAGCCACCGAGGATAGACTCGCTGGAGAGCCTGAGCATAGATGACTCCATGATTCTATCACCCTCGAAGAAGCCAGAAGGGATTAGTGTCGTGAGGGGCCCTAATATCAAGCCCTTGCCCATGCGTGGGCCCTTGGACGACGAACTCACTGGAACGGTATTGATCAAGGTGGGGGACAACGTTAGCACAGACGAGATAATGCCGGCCGGGGCGAAGATACTTCCTCTGAGGAGCAATGTTCCGGCGATAAGCGAGTACGTCTTCTCCAGGCTGGACAAGGATTTCGTGAGGCGTGCCAAGGAGAGCAACGGTGGCATAATCGTGGGTGGTACAAACTATGGGCAGGGCTCATCAAGGGAACATGCGGCCCTTGCACCCATGTATCTCGGAGTGAAGGCAGTATTGGCCAAGTCGTTTGCGAGGATACACAGATCGAACCTCATCAATTTTGGCATTCTGCCCCTTAAGTTCGCCGATGGGGAAGGCTACAAGATGGTTTCAGCCACTAATATCTTGGAGACTGCGGACGTCAAGGACGGCCTCAGAAAGGGAACCATCGTGCTATTCAATAAAACGAGTAAGCAAGAAATAAAAACAAAATGCGAGGTCAGTTCAAGAGAACTTGACATACTATTTGCAGGGGGAGCCCTGAACCTCGCAAAGTCCTCGATAAGATGAGAGAACGCAACAATTACTTGGCAGCACCGATTTTGAACATCTTGGTACTACAATTGGGGCATACACCTTGAGTCGCGGGCTTACCGTTTTTCATGGTGATTTGCTTTGCGTCTTTCATCTCTCTTTTAGCTCTACATTTTACACAATATCCAGTTACCATTTTAATCAACTCGCATCCTCATGAGTGTAAATCGATATAAAAAACTTCCTATTTCTATTTCGTTCAATAAGCAATGAAAATAAGGTCAATTCCCTTTATTCGGAATCGCCTTGCCCGTCTTGGGCGTGCTCGAAGTCACGGATGCAAACCCAGATCCATTGTTGAAGATAGCGTAGATTCTGTATAACATCCTGTTTTTTACTCGTGCCCTCAGGCAGCTTTTGTTTTTTCCCCACTCCCTTAGGCACAATTGAGAGCTCGTCGATGATCTTATCTAAGTCCCGGGAGAACTCGCCTAAGTCCCCTACAACGTCCTTATAACTCCCGCGTTTTTTGCTTACAACCCCTTCGATCTGCTTATTGGCTTTGCTTGATATTTCCTCGATTTCCTGGTTTGCAGCATCCCGTATCTCTTCTACGTCCTCCTCAATTTTTAGGATATCATTGAGGATCTTATTCAAGTCTCTGGAAAAGGCCTTCAGCTTATTTATTAGGTCCTGCCATTCTTTTCGCCTTTCCCGCTTGACTGGAGCCTTTTTACCTTGTTTGGCCTTGGCAGTTTTCGTTGGTTTGGCGTTAGTCTTCTTTTTCGCCTTTCGTTTCGTAGGCTTTTTAGCCATCTTGTCACTCACCACGTTAAATGTAATTATGGAGCTCTGAATCGTACTCCAAAATATCGATGTTTATACCATTCATAAAAATGTATGCCAAAATAATGGGGAAATCCCTCGATGCTCGCAAGGGTTGAGTCCCATAAGAGGAGATACGATTGAGGATTGAGTGAGAACAATGGGAAGTTAGCCGCAAGTGATTAGGAACATTTATTTATTTTCCATGACAACCTCCACCCATGAGAACAATAACCCTGATCCCTGGCGATGGAATAGGCCCCGAGGTAACGGCGGCGGCTGTGAGCGTCCTTGAGGCCAGCGGAGTGGAGCTTAAGTTTGAAGAGGCGATAGCAGGTGCAGATGCCATCAAAGAATACGACACCCCATTGCCCGATGAGACGTTAGACTCCATCAAGAAAAACAAGGTCGCCCTCAAAGGCCCTGTTACAACGCCTGTGGGCACCGGCTTTAGAAGCGTAAACGTGGCCATGCGCCAGATTCTGGATTTATACGCTTGTCTTCGACCTTGCAGGCACTACGAAGGTGTGAAGTCAAGGTACACGGACGTTGATCTCGTGGTGGTCAGGGAGAATACCGAGGACCTCTATGCAGGAGTCGAGTTCGACGTTGGTACAACCAATGCGGACGATATAATAGCCATGAGTGAGGGCAAGATCAAACCAAACTCTGCCATCTCCATTAAGCCCATCTCCAGGGCAGCAACCGAAAGAATCGTGGGGTATGCCTTCGACTACGCCGTAAAAAACGGAAGAGAGAAGGTTACGGCCGTGACCAAGGCGAACATAATGAAGTACACAGACGGCCTGTTCTTCGATGCAGCTAGAGATGTTGCTAAAGAATACGAGGGTAAGGTCGAATACGAGGAGCGCCTCATTGACAACATGTGTATGCAGCTTGTGCATAAGCCCGAACTCTATGATGTAATCGTCACCACGAACCTCTATGGCGATATATTGAGCGATCTCTGCGCTGGCCTAGTAGGGGGATTGGGAGTCGCCCCAGGGGCTAACATAGGGGACGAGCACGCCATATTTGAGGCCGTGCACGGTTCAGCGCCCAAGTACAGGGGAATGAACAAGGTGAACCCAACAGCCATGATATTGTCCAGCGTGCTCATGCTACGTTATATGGGGGAGAGTGAGGTGGCCCAGAAGATAGAGGAGGCGTTGAAAAGCGTGCTCAAAGAGGGGAGAGCAGTGACCTATGATCTCGGCGGGGATGCAGGTACGAAGGAGATGGCGGCTGAGGTAGCCAGCAAGTTATAGGATCATCTTATTCTTGATCGTCCTATAGATGCCATTGTTCCAAATATATGTGATGGGCAGCAACAGCGCCTTGGGCTATGGCGACTTCAATAAGTTCCAGGCTTCCTGCTCCTGAGGTGATATCGCCTATGGCATAAATTCCCTCCACGCTGGTCTGCTGCTTCCCGTCGGTTATTATCCTTCCATCATCAGTGTCGAGCCCGAGCTTTTGAAATATCTCGTCATCCGGGACGAGTCCAACAGCAAGTATCACTTCGTCGACGTCCAGCTCAACCTCCGAGCTGCGCAGGTTGTTTACCAGCACAACCTTGGATACTGAGTCGTCACCTTTTATCTGCGATATCTCCGTGTTCACCATGATCTGCGTCTTGCTCTCTTCTAGAGCCTTCACGTTTTTCTTGTGGGTCCGGAATGAATCTCTCCTGTGAACAAGTGTAATGTATTCAGCGATCCCATCAAGCGCAAGAGCCGCTTCAGCGGCGGAGTCTCCACCTCCCACGACGACAACACGTTTATCCCTGAACATCTCGGGATCTTTAACGAAGTACGATATCCCGTTCCCTTCGAACTCTGTCTCACCAGGTATGCCAAGTTGCCTCGGCCTGTTTCCCGTGGCCAAAACCACAGCTTTTGCTTGATACTCCCCCTCGGTGGTCTTCAACAACATATCCCTGTTTATTTCGACCACCCGCTCCCTGATGATTTCAACGCCGTATTCTTTTGCTTGTTTCAGGAGCCTCTGTGCGAGCTCTTTCGACTTTATCCCGTCTGGGAAACCCAGATAATTTGTGATGACTTTTTCAGGGTAGAGGGATACCATGAGCCCTCCCAAAACACCGCCCTCGAAGAGGGCAACATTGAGTCCACGTTCAGCTGAAAAAATGGCGGCCGAAAGACCTCCAGGTCCCCCACCTACGACTGCAACGCCATAGCTAGGCATAAAAGCCCCCGCTCCCTCACTCAAACTCTTTTGCCTTGTACTCCGCCTTACAATGAGGGCAGCACAAATAGACATCCTTGCCCTCTACTTCCCTCTTGTAGGTGAAAGCGCAGTCTTCGGCGGAAATCTCCGTTCCGCAAGCCTTGCAGAATACTTCATTCTTCATCGGATTTTCCTCTCTTCTCTCGGTATTCCTTAATAGCGGCGTGAAGCCCCTCGGCAGCGAGGTTCGAACAGTGCATCTTTATGGGTGGCAGGCCATCGAGGGCCTTTGCAACATCCTTCTTATCTATAACCAATGCATCGTCGAGGTTCTTGCCCTTGGCAAGCTCAGTGAGCATGCTGCTCGTTGCAATGGCCGCGCCGCATCCAAGGGTCTGGAACTTCACATCCTCTAGGATATTGTCCTTGACCTTGATGTAAATGTACATGACATCTCCGCACGCTGGATTGCCGACCTTGCCAACTCCGTCGGCGTCCTCTATCTCCCCCATGTTACGGGGGTTGCGAAAGTGATCCAAAACTTTCTCGCTGTACATCCGATTCACACCTCAATACCTAACAACATAAACATTGTCATTGTGGCTTGAGCTCCGGCGGGGTGAAGGGCGACATTGCGCGGAGCCTCTCGACTATTCCTGGCATGGTCTCCAAAACGTAATCCACCTCTTCCTCCGTGCTCCATCTTCCCATGGTGAAGAGCATAGATCCGTGGGCGTCCTCATGGGTCAGCCCAGTGGCGGTGAGTACATGGCTAGGTTCCAGGGTCTTGGAGGTGCAGGCGCTGCCCGTGGAGACGGAGATTCCGGACATATCCAGGTGAAGGAGCACCCCCTCGCCCTCGATGTAGGAGAAGCGTAGGGCAGCGTTATTTGGCAGCCTCTTGGTAGGGTGGCCATTGAGGTAAGAATGAGGTATGTTATCCAGGATACCTTTGATGAGCTTGTCCCTGAGTCGCGCCAGCATCTTCCCTTCAGCTTTCATCTCCTTTTTGGCAAGTTCGGCTGCCTTGCCAAAGCCCACTATCCCGGCCACGTTTTCTGTGGCGGAGCGAAGACCCCGCTCCTGGCCGCCCCCCAAAATTATAGGGTTAATAGAAACACCACGCCTTACATAGAGGGCGCCCACACCCTTCGGGCCAAATATATCATTAGAAGATAATGAGAGCAGGTCGATCTTGTCCCTCTCGACATCAATGTCAACCTTTCCGGCTGCGGCCACTCCATCGACGTGGAAGTAAACGCCTTTCTTTTTTGTGATCTCGCCTATTTCTTTTATGGGTTCTAGGGTGCCGATCTCGCCGTTGGCATACGTCACCGATACAAGGATGGTCTCGTCGGTTATTGCCGCCTCGAGCGTGCCCAAGTCGATGATGCCGTGCTCGTCCACTGGCACACGGACGACGTCGAAGCCCTTCTTGTGAAGGGACTTTAAGGGATTAATAACAGACATGTGCTCGATGGTGCTCGTTACCAAACGCTTGCCCTTTTTTTCGAGGCGGTACGCAGTGCCGAGGATCGCTAAATTGTTGCTCTCAGTTCCGCTGGCAGTGAATATGATTTCCTTTTCAGTTGCCCCGATGAGCTCGGCCACTTTCGATCGGGCCTCATCCACCGCTATCTTGGTCTCTTGTCCCAACCCATGGACCGACGATGGATTACCCACCTTCTCCGTTAAGTAGGGCATCATGGCCTCTATTACTCTCTCGTCCACCCGCGCTCCGGCGGAGTAGTCCATATATGCGCTCATGGCTTCTGCACCATCATTTATGATTTTTATTTATGCTCAACGAACTTCCTACCTTCACCCTTTCTTACGAGGAAGTATATCTGGTCTCCTTCCTTTTGCATATCAATGAGCTCGTGTCCCGTGCGTTTAGCCCACCGGGGGATGTCTTCCTCTGAAGCGGGGTCGTCGGCTATGACCTCAAGAACGTCCCCAACGTCCAGTCTGTCTATCTCCTCCCTAGTCCTGAATACTGGCTCTGGACAATATAATCACACACAATCCAATGTTCTATCTGCAGTGTTATGATGTGACATAGTGTGCCTCCTTTTCAAAGCTCTCTAATACACTC
>CBDUVV010000085.1:0-6175 GCA_965370755.1 uncultured archaeon
TTCCTTGAGCCCGTGGTCACACCTTCGAGGGTGTGCTTGATACACGGTGGGAAATAATCTATAACGAGGGGCCTTCCGCCGCTTCCAGCCCGCCCCCGGGTAAATGAACCATAAGTACCCTGGAGTCTGCTGGGAACATTGGACACCAGTTCAGCTAGCTCATCAGCCCGTGGGTCATTGAGTTGCCAATTCTTCGAGAGCACTTCGGTCGCCTTGGCGGCCATGGCCTCGCAGTAATAATCCACCATATCGTTCAGGCTTGCTGCGATGTGTCCATCCACGAGGTAAAGGCCAGTTAGTTTTCTATCAGCGCTGCGAAGTAATGGAAAAATCCGGTCCTTTGGTAATGTATATTTAATGATGTCCTTATTCTCAGTAGAATATTGATAATACTCCAAATCCTTGGAGTACCCTTGACCAGTGAGGTGTTCTATGAGCTTAGGATCCAGTATATCAGAAAAGATGTTTATGACTTCTTGTTCAGGGGTCCTACCAAAATAGGCATCCTTCAAAACATCTTTAAGCCTTCTCCTAACAAGTTTCTTGATAATTTCTACTACAGTTCTGCTTTGAGTGGAAGGATACCCATGTTTAGCAGCAATGGAACGTAGTAAGAGATGTGTAGACAGAATATCTTCTCTAACTTCTAATTGTGTTATCGGTATTTTGGTCTTGGTCTTTTTGTCGCTTAATTCTTCATTTATTTTTTTCTTAGCAGCCTGGAATGCGCTATCGTGTATGCTATCGGTAGATTCCAATCCGCGTAACAAATTCATTGAATCTCTTGAAAAAGGATTGAGCGAGAGAGGATCAGCTAGCATGAGATAAAATCCCAACTACCCCCTTAAGAAATTAGCGGTAAACGGAGAAAAATGTTCTCCGCTAATCGCTTTCTATCCGTGGTGCTAAAAGGAAGGTTAACCTCGCACTCGGCGAGAGGAAATCTATTTTGATCGGTATGTTCTCTCCAAGGGAGAGCTTTACGCTACTCGCAACGTCGCTCGCCTTGATCATATCTTTCAGGTATTCTATAGAGAACATGCTCTTGGCCTTCCCTTTACAGGAGAAGGCTATGGCATCATCCTTGCCCACACTTACCACAACACTTCCAAGGTCGCCCTTCGCCTCGATGACGAGGGCGTCCTCTTCCATCTGTAGGTTGACATGATCGCTAATTATCTCTGCGTCTTTTATCCCCTCGCTTATTATCTTGGGATCAAGCTCTAGCTCGCAGGGGAATTCTAGACTGGGCACCTTCTGCTCCTCTTCGGAGACCTCTATCAAAGGAAGCTCAAAGACCCTTCTCGTGGTATCCCCGAATTTTATCTTGAGGGCGTTTCCCTCATCGCTCAACTCAAGCTGCAGCTTATCCGTGGCGCTTGCTCTCTTCAGGATTGTGTTGAACCTCTCGAGGTCAACCCCTAGAACCAAGGCCTCGTCAACCTGAAATTCGTCAAAGGCGTCCTTTTTGACCTCGAAGTCCACCAATGCGACGTGGGCCGGGTCCATCGCTCTCAGCTTGATACCCTCTTCGCTTACGCTTATACCCGCCTCATCGATCATGTTGGATATCGCGTCTATGTAGTATTTCAGTATCTTTGGATCTGCTAAACTTGCCTTGAACATCAATTCTTACCTCCTGTTAATCTGTCCCCGCGAGCTTCTCTGAGATATTTCTCACCTTCTCATATAAATCCATGTCTAGCTCGCTCATATCCTGGACGACCTCCACCTCTATTTCGAGGGGATTTCCTTGTATTGCTTTCCCGATAATCCTCACGCGCTTCCCTTCGGGCACACCTTCCATAGAATCGGGATCAGAAAAGATGGCCACTGCCCTCCCGGTTCCATCGTCAATGAGGACGGAGTTGTTGGCTTCATCCCTATCGACGACTAAACCTAGGATCTTTACGCGGAAGTCGTCGGCTTTTACGTCTTTTATATGCCTTTCCAACGCGGGGGACCTCTTCATAATTTTACCTCGCTCTCGATATCTTCAAATACGAATCCTTAGTTATATTCCCGCCAGGTATACTTGCACTCAGTGCACCTAAAAAACCTGGTCTCAGGCTCGTCAGCACCACGTGTTTGGCGAAACCACCATTCTGCGAGATCATTACCGCACTTGGTGCACTCGGCGGCAACTGTTGGCTTGGTTCGTATTTCCTCGTCGACTATGAGAAGTTCTTTTTTCTTTTTGCTCTTTTGGGTTAGTTTGAAATCATTGGTATTTAAAATTTCTTTTTTGTAGCCGCACTTAGAACAAACCATCTTCTTGTCACGGGGCAATACTAAGCCGCCGCATTTTTCACAGAACAGTCCCATGGTGTCCAATCATCTCCAACTGATAACTACGCTTATACTCATTTATTATACTCGAATGATCGAAGGCCAATTTATCCATATCGATGTCCTCGAACGGAAAGTAACGTGCTTCAGAGGCATCGCTTCCAGCCTTTACTTCATCCCTGGTTGTCGCGGTATAGCACACCGAAACCACATGTCCACGTGGGTCCCTGGCGGGGTCGGAGTAAACCCCAAGGATTCCCGTTATCTCTATTTTGATGCCCGCTTCCTCCAAGAGCTCTCTTTTCACTGCGTTCTCCACCGTTTCTCCATATTCCACGAAACCCCCTGGGATTGCCCAGTGCCCCTCATACGGTGGGTTCTTCCTCTTTATTAGGAGTATACCATCACTCCTTTTTACGATGGCATCAACGACCAACGATGGGCCACTCCGTTTTTCAGTCATACCGCATCATATGTGAGTGGGAGGGCTTAAGTAGATTACCCGAATGCTTACTCGACACGCCTTGCAGTTATCTCAGATAATAGCTCAGCAAAAGCAACAATTGACGACTCTCTGAGTTTATACGGCCCCGTTTCGGCATCGACTAAGTGAGAACTCAATATGGACACGCATTCATGCATTTCTATCTCTCCATTTATCCACGCTTGGACTATCATGGCCTCTACGTAATCGGCCATGGCACCTTTATCAAGCCGTCTCCCAGCCTTCTCTCGTAAACCCGACTTTAATAGGGACTGGGATAGGACGTGATTGCTGGCTCGCTTCCCCACGGGCCTTCCTAGGGTATTGGATACGGCTAATGAGTATATTAGGTTGACAAAGCTATCCCCTATGCTTGCTAGCTCTGATAAATCTGCATTTCTCGCAAAATTCAACCAGGCTGTGCTCATCCATCAAGCACCTTTGAGCTTGATGGCGTTGAAGCGTTTAGCAAGGTCCTTTAGGGATTTTTTCAGTATTTCCCGGGGTATGCTCCCCTTAAAAAAGTTAATCTTCGAGGCCTCACTTATGAGGTCCTGCATCACAGCCAAAGGTACTCCCGATTTTTTTGAAATCTTCTCTGCGTCGGCCTTAGCAAGGGAATTTGCAGTTTTAATCCCGGCTTTTCGAAGTTGCTTTTCTCTCTTCTCCGCTACCCCTTTCACCTGGGATAGAGGGACCAGCCTCTCGGGTATCTTGAGGCGGGAAATTTCCTTCGTTTTTATTAGTATTTTAGGGTGGGCTAGGATAGGATGTTCGATCCTATAAGTGGCTGACACTACTTCCTTGTTCTCGTTGAGAACCGTCCTCAAGGAATTGCAGAAAGTATGGTCCTCGCCGATTAATTCGAATTCCAGTTCGTTCTTGCTCTCGCTTAACACATTTAATTCCATAAGTTCACCTCAGCTAGAGCTCACCCTTGCCGTAGTCACGGGATAGCCATCTCTCCGCAGCCCGCCCGCAGGTACCGCACTTGAGCTTACTTTCCATACGTATAAGGGGCAGATTGCAAGTGTGACAGAACCCCCTTATGACTCCTAAATCTGGCCCATTTGTTGTAAGCTGTATCGAGACCCTGTTGGCGTTTACAACCTTGGCTACAACTATGTCCCCATCGCTTAATTCTAGCGTTATATCCGACACATATGAGTCTTTAACTTGTGATATGTGAATGGTTCCGTCTACGGTTCCAGGTAGGGCACGTTCCTCTCCCTTCAACTTCATGATGCTCACTATTGCAAGTTGCTGCTTCACAGCCGCTATGGTGCCAATGACTATGTCTCCATTTTTCAACTCAGGAATGATGCTCGTCTTTGGAGTCACCTCTATCTTTCTTTCTTTTTGGTCTACCTTAACACTACCCGTGAGGCACGCATAGATCTTTCCGTCTTCCTCATAGGTTCCTCCACCAGGTATGAATTCCTCGGCAAAACCTAGTTCCATACCGGGGAAAACGAATTCATCTGTTTTAACCATATTCAACACCTCTTATTCTATGTAATATATAATAATCTCTAACTATCCTTTTCAATGCGGAATATATCTACACCTATCTTCTTTACCGGTTTTCTATGGAAAGAATACGAGTGGGGCAACTGGAACTTAACATTGGTCAGCTCCATCACAAACCCTTTTTTGGATATATAGCGGGATATGAATTCTCGCGTTTCAGCCTTGTGCATCGAATATATTACTTTTCCTATTTCTAGCGCCTTATCCAAAAATTTTCTATCCGCTTCTTTCCTGTGCACCCCGAAGGGTGGATTCTGAATCACCGTATCACATTTTCCCTTTATATCCTTTATGTCCGCTTTAACCCATCTGATTTTAATAGAAAACTTTGCAGCATTTCCACGTGCTATAGCTAGAGCATTCTCATCTGCATCGAAACCTGTGACCTCCTTTGCACCCATCAATGCGCAACATATCCCAAGCCGGCCTGTGCCGCATCCCAGATCATAAACCTTCTTATCTTCGATGTCTCCTTTAAGATATGCCAGCCATACGACTTCGGCGGCGATATGTGAGGGAGTGATATACTGTTCTAAGTTGACCTTGGGCTTTTCATATCCCTTGCATTTCTCCAAAAGTATTTCGAGGCCCTTTTTATTCAGTTTTTGACCTATATTCATTTGACTCATATCAAGGAGCCCTTCTAAAATGGATAAGAAAAATCTCATCCAAGTCTTTTATTCGCCTTCGGCAAGTGTTTTTATTTTTGAAAGCCCCTGGGAAACTCTCTTCTCCAACTCCCCCACTAAGATGCCTTGGTCTAGGAAGGAGCCGAAAAAACCCAGCGACTTCGGTAGTTCGTATTCCATTATGAAAGTGAGCTTGCACTTATCGTCCCCCAAATTATCGATCCGCCAAGTGCCGTCATTTCCTATACCATCATAGGATTTCCAGGATATCTCCTCGTTCTCGTCCCACTTAACAAACTCTGAGGCCCAAGTAAGGGGAACTCCAAAGGCCTCGGCCTTCCACTGTGACTTCGTCTCATCGAGTTTCTTCACTTCAGATACACCAGGTATGAAATCTGAGTATCTATCCAGGTCGGATATCAACTCGAAGACACGTTCCGGAGTGGCATTGATCTCAATTGATTCCTCGACTCTACCCATTATATCAACTCTGCGTTTTACAAATCCTCGATTTGCTGATAACTGCGAAGTAACATTTGATACCATACTTGAGAATATATAAATTAATCCGATGGAATCCAGACGGGAAAAGGGGGTTGTTTTGGTACTTATACGTAAGGTTAATATGATATTAGCCTACACCACCATGACATAAGGAGAAGATGGCAATGAGAAAGGCGAAAATAGCTAGGAAGACAAAAGAGACCGACATCGTTGTAGAAATAAACATCGATGGAAGTGGTAAATACGATATAGATACGGGTGTCAAGTTCTTCGACCACTTGCTATCAAGCTTCTCAAGACACGGCAGTATCGATCTCAAAGTTAGCGCGAAAGGGGATAACGAGCACCACATAGTGGAGGATGTGGCCATCTGTCTGGGCGAGGCATTCACGAAGTCTCTTGGTGAGAAAAGAGGTATTGCTAGATTTGGGCACGCCATTATACCCATGGATGATGTTCTAATGCTCGCTTCGATAGATCTGGGCGGCAGAAGCTACTGCTTCTTGGATCTGAAGATGAGGAAGAAGAAGGTTGAGGATCTCAGCGTGGAGATGTTGCCCCATTTCTTGGAGACCTTCGCGTCCGAGGCACGATTAAATCTTCATATGAAGCTATTGGATGGGAAAAACGATCACCACAAGGCGGAGTGCCTGTTCAAAGCCCTTGGAATAGCCTTTCGGGGGGCATCCAGGGAGATAGGTGGGGGAATACCCAGTACTAAAGGTAGGCTCTAGTGCCG
>CBDUVV010000086.1:0-6148 GCA_965370755.1 uncultured archaeon
ATACCTTAGGTAAGTTTTTATAACCACAGATTTTTTGAATAGCAATGCCTATTAATATACAGGTTGTTAGAGGGAAGACACGGTCCGTAATCGAGGTTGAACCCGACTCTACTATCGCAGACCTTATGGAACAGATTGGTGTTAATAGGGAGACGGTTCTGACGCGGCTTAACGACGAAGTGGCCGTAGAGGAGGAAAGGCTGAAAGGGGGCGATGTCGTCGAGATAATTATGGCTATCTCGGGGGGCTAGGTTAATGAGATGCGTTAAATGCAAAGAGAAGGCCGTATACCATAGGCGGTACAGCGGGCAGATGCTCTGCAAGGAGCATTTCCTAGAATACTTCGAAAGGAAGGTAAGGAAAAACATTCGGAAGATCGGAATCAAAAGGGGTGATTCCATAGCCATTGGACTTTCCGGGGGAAAGGACAGCATGTCGACCCTCCAGATGCTTTGGAAATCCTCCAAGAAAATCGGTTTCGAGCTCACGTGTATTGGAGTGGATGAGGGGATAGAGGAGTATCGTGAGGAGACTTTGGCAGTTGCAAAGGCCCTCACAGGGGAGCTCAACGTTCCATTCGAGGTCGTCTCCTTCAAAGAGACTTACGGACACACTTTAGACGAAGTGGCTGATAATGGAAATGCATGTATGTACTGCGGCGTGCTTCGTAGGAGGCTATTAAACGAGAAAGCGAGGAAATTGGGGATGGATAAGCTCGCCACCGGCCACAACCTAGACGACGAGGTTCAAGCAGTAATGATGAATTACTTGAGGGGCGACGTGGAGCGGCTGATAAGGCTCGGCAACCCCATAAGCGGCCACGGATTTGTAGAGCGCATCAAACCATTGTCTGAAATGCCCGAGAAGGAGGTAGCCCTTTATTCCCTTCTGACGAACCTGGGTTCTAATTCATCTGAATGTCCTTATTCGCAATCCTTTCGATCTACTACAAGAGACTTCATAAACCAGCTCGAAAAGGCCAATCCCGGTATTAAGTTCTCCGTAATGCGGGGCTACGAAAAACTATCACCTCACCTAAAGAGTTATTCCAGATCGGAGCTATTGAAGTGTAGCAACTGCGGAGAGCCCTCCTCTCAAGAGGTTTGTAATGCATGTAAAATCTTAAAAACGTTGAGTAAAAAGTAGTTCACTATACTACGAGCTATTACAATAATAGTTACGAAATTCTTATATACCTAGACCTTGGAGTTAAACTCCGCTCAAGTGCGTTTACCCTAAGTTTTCGTGCTGGTTTGATTAGCTAGTTAGAGGTATATCAATTGGGAAGAAGACCACATCATCCACGAAGAGGTTCAATGGGATACGGCCCAAGAAAGAGGGCTAGATCACCGGTAGCTAGGGTAAGGTCACGGGTTCCTGAGGACAAGGTTAGAATGCAAGGGTTCGCTGGCTACAAAGCGGGCTCGACCCATGTGGTAGTAGAAGATACGGGGGAAGAAGTAGTGGCTGCGACTGTTATTGAGACACCTCCGTTAGGTGTGTGTGGGATTAGGTTATACGGCCGCGGTTATTCCGGCTTGAAAGTAATCTCCGAGGTATGGGCTGAGGATGTGAGCAAGGACCTTGAAAGGGTGCTAGTCCTTCCCAAGAAATTCAAAAGCGACCTAGCAAATACCGAGGGACTGATTGGGGAGGCAGAAGAGGTAAGACTCATAATCCATACCCAGCCAAAGTTTAGTTCTGTCCCGAAGAAGAAACCCGAGATAATGGAGTATCACATAGGAGGACCCGTAGGAGAGGCATTCGAATATGCCAAGGGCTTGCTAGGGAAGGAACTGAGGGTTCAAGATATCTTTGAGGAAGGCGAGTTCGTGGACGCGGCCGCCATAACCACGGGCAAGGGATTCCAAAGTCCTGTAAAAAAATGGGGCGTCAAGCACCTCCCTAGAAAAACGAGGAAGGGGCATAGAACAGCTGGTACCCTTGGCCCATGGCATCCAGCGGCCATGATGTGGACGGTGCCGCAGAGTGGCCAGATGGGCTACCATCAGAGGACGGAATTGAACAAGGAGGTCCTCAAAGTGGGAGACAACGGCGATGATGTAACTCCCAATGGAGGGTTCGTTAGATATGGTGTTATAAAAGGCGACTTTGTGCTAGTCAAAGGTTCGGTCCCCGGTCCGAGAAAGCGGCTCATCAGACTTAGGCCCGCCATTAGGCCGCCGAAGAAGAACGAGGCTATCCCGAGAGTTAAATACATTAGTTTGCAGTCGAAACAGGGTGCATGAATATGGTAAAGGTCAAAGTCTACACATTGAAGGGAAAGCCAAAATCCAAGGAGACCGTTGAACTGCTACCAGTGTTCGCCTCGGATATCCGAAACGATCTCATCAAGCGTGCGGTTTTGGCCTCGCAATCTTCACGTTATCAACCCCAGGGCGTTGATTGGTATGCTGGCAAACGCACATCGGCCGAGTCGTTTGGAGTGGGCCGCAGCCTAGCTAGACTTCCGAGGGTAAAGGGTTCACGGCATCCAACTGCTGGATCGGGCGCTGTGGTGCCCATGGCCGTGGGGGGAAGAACTGCTCATCCACCCGAGGTTGCTAAGAAGATAGTTAAAAAAATCAATAAAAAGGAGAAACGGAAGGCCTGGGCGTCAGCAATAGCCGCCACGGGAATAAAGGAACTCGTGGAGGCCAGGGGACATATTCTCGAAGGGGTCCCTCAGATTCCACTGGTGGTTGACGATTCCCTTGAGGAACTAGATACAGCTGCAAAAGCCCGTGAATCATTCATGAAGTTGGGCGTGTGGAATGACATTATGAGGGCTAAAACTAATAAGATCCGTAGCGGTAAGGGAAAGATGAGGGGAAGAAGGTATAAGAAAAAAAAGAGCATATTAATTGTTGTCGGGGAGGATAAGGGGATTTCAATGGGTGCGGGCAATTTCCCGGGTGTTGACGTCGTCGAGGCAAGATCTTTGGGAGTTGAGGATCTCGCCCCGGGTATACAACCGGGCAGACTTACAATCTATACCACGTCGGCCATGAATGTATTGGGAGATATCTTAGGAGGTGCCGGGAGATGAATCCATTAGAGATCATTGTCCATCCCGATGTCACTGAGAAATCTATGAAGCTAATTGAATCAGAGAATAAGCTAACGTTTATAGTCAACCTCCGGGCATCAAAGAGGAACATTGTGGAGGCTGTAGAAAAGTTATACGAGGTTAAGGTAACGGAGGTAAATACCCTGGTGACCCCGAAGGGGCTAAAAAAGGCATATGTGAAGCTGGCTCCTGAGTTTAAAGCTGAAGTGGTCGCCACAAACATGGGTATATTCTAATCGAAGGTAGAACATAATGGGCACACCAGTCATACACCAGAGGCGTGGAAAGGGAAGTAGCACGTTCAGGGCACCATCCCATAGATACCTCGTTGACCTAAAGCATCGGAGTATTGACGAGAAGGAAGAGAAAGAAACAGTTAAGGGTAAAGTAGTTGACATCGTCCATGATCCGGCAAGGACGGCCCCGGTGTTGAAAGTCGAGTTTGAGGACGGTGAGAAGAAATTTGTCTTAGCCATGGAGGGTGTAAAGGTGGGGGATGAACTTTCCTACGGTGCTAGTTCAACGTTAATGCAGGGTAATACCTTGCCCCTTGGATCTATACCAGAAGGAACTCCCATACACAACATCGAAAACAGAGTGGGAGATGGCGGTAAATTCATAAGATCATCGGGCGCATATGGCCTTCTCATATCCCATGATGGACGGCAATCGGTCGTACAGATGCCCTCAGGCGGGCTCAAGACGATTAACTCTAGGTGTAGGGCCACCATAGGCATAGTGGCTGGGGGCGGCAGAAGGGATAAACCCATCCTCAAGGCCGGAAAGATGTACCATGCCCAAAAACCAAAAGCTAAATACTGGCCTATCGTTAGGAAGGTACGGATGAATCCAGTGGACCATCCGCATGGCGGTGGTTCGGGAAGCCCCGGTAAGCCGACTTCCATGAAAAGGGGAACACCCCCAGGTAGAAACGTCGGCTTGATCGCACCAAGGAGAACCGGGAAGAAGTAGTTGTCTTAAGGAGAAAACGATGGCAAAGAAAGTATTTACGTATAAAGGGAATTCTCTGGAAGAGTTGCAAGCCATGCAGACTGAGGATTTAATAGAGCTATTGCCAGCGAGGCAGAGGAGGTCCTTTAAACGGGGGCTCGATCCCAGGAGAAAGAAACTTTATCAGAAGATCAAAAAAGCAAACGAAAGCGAGAAACCCATTAAGCTGAGGACCCACGCTCGGGACTTGATTATACTACCAGATCTGGTGGGGTTAACCATAGAGGTATACACTGGAAAAGAATGGAGGAGCGTAGACGTTAAGCCCGAGATGATAGGCCACTATCTGGGTGAGTTCGCTCAGTCTAGAGGGAAGGTCTCCCATGGAATGCCTGGCATGGGTGCAACTAGATCAAGCCTTTACATACCATTGAAATAGAGTGATATCATGACTAAGAACCGGTATTCCATTGAGCTAGAAGATGAGGTAAAGATAGCGAAGGTCTACGCCGGAGAGATGCATATCTCACCCAAGTGGGCCGTTGAGATTTGCAGGGAGATCAGAGGTAAGGACTTGAGCCGGGCAGAGGTCTTCTTGAGGGATTTGGCCGACATGAAGAGGCCCCTTCCAGTGAGAAGATACAAGAAAGGAGTTGCCCACAGGCGGGGTCTGGAGAAGGCATATGCAGGGAGGTATCCTGTCAAGGCTGCGACTCGTATGATCAAGGCATTGGGTAGCGCTAGGGCGAATGCAGAATACAAGGGCCTCGATCCTGAGAGATTATACATTAAACACATCTCAGCCCAACGTGGTAGGGTTATAAGAGGCTTCCTTCCCAGGGCATTTGGGCGGGCGACACCCCATAATGAGACTCTCACTAACCTTCAAATAGTTCTAGAGGAAAGGTGACCATTTTTGGCGATTGAAAGAAAGTTTGTGTCGGACAACATCAGAAAACTCCAAGTGAAGGAGTACCTGAAGAAGGAGTTAGATAGGGCTGGGTGTGGTGAGATAGACATCCAGAGAACCCCCCTCGGTACCAGGGTTATGATATTTGCCCAAAGGCCCGGCATCGTGATCGGGAGAAAAGGCATGTCCATCAGGAAGCTTACAGAAGTCTTAGAGGGAGAATTCCAAATCGATAACCCCCAAGTTGAAGTCAACGAATTAGGTGTGCCGGAGCTAAACGCCCAGGTCATGGCCAACGGCATAGCATCGGCCATAGAGCGAGGTATACACTTTAGACGAGCGGCATACACAACCTTAAGGCGTATCATGGAGGCTGGAGCAAGAGGCGCTCAGATTGAGATAGCAGGTAAACTCACCGGTGAAAGGTCTAAATCAGTTAAATTCTTGGATGGATACCTAAAGCACTGCGGGGAACCAGCAATCCTCCATGTAAAAGTTGGCATAGCCGAAGCGAATCCCAAGCCAGGAGTGATAGGCGTCAAGGTCAAAATAATGCCACCCGGCATAAAACTGCCAGATGACATCGAATTCATCGATGTTGAGGCGAAGGCTGAAAAGAAGGTAATGTCGGAGGAACTTGAGGAACTTGTTGAAAACATAGAAGAGAAGCTCGAAACAATAGATGAGAAAACAGCTCCAGTCCCGAAAAAGATAAAAACAGCGAAGGTTAAGAAAAAGAAGAGAAAGCCAAAGGAAACGGAAATCGAAGTACTCGAGGAAGATATCCCGCCAGAAGAGGTTAAAAAAGAAGCTAAGAGTTCGAAGTCCAAGCCTAAAAATAAAAAAGGTAAAAAAGACAAGGGGAAAGAAGATGGCGATACTAAGAAGTGACGAAATAAACGATATGGACTCTAAGGAGATGGAGGAAAAGGTTTTTGAGCTCCGAAATGAGCTTCTGCGGGAGAGATCGAAGGTTGCCTCGGGAGGCGCCCCAGATAACCCTGGCCGGGTTAAAGAAATAAAGCGCACTATTGCGAGAATCCTTACCATCGAAAATATGAAGACAAAAAAGGTAGAAAGGCAAAAGGAGAAGAAATCAACTAAAAGGAGAAATGGTTAAATAAATGGACGTTTGCGAAGTTTGCGGCCTACCGAAAGACCTTTGCGTTTGTGAAGAAATAGCCAGAGAAACTCAAAAAATCGAGGTTTATACCACG
>CBDUVV010000087.1:0-6126 GCA_965370755.1 uncultured archaeon
ACGGTCGAGGATTCGCTGGCGTACTTCGAGGAAGAGGGAATCAATGTAACATGGGTTCCATTCAGGGGAGGTTCTTCGGTAGTTAAGGCCATGATTTCAGGAGAGATAGACGGCGGTGCGATAGGCTCCGTACCTGCGATAATAAGGGCAGCCTCCAAGGAAGGCGCCTTGAAGATAGTGGCAGTTGGGCAGATAGAGACCAAAGAAAAGCCTGGAGATGTCCTCGTGGCCATGAAGGATTCGGGCATAACGAGGATTGAGGACTTGCAGGGCAAGAAGGTAGCCGTCCATAAGCTGGGCACGACCCTGGATTTCACCCTTCGAACTGCTCTAAAGCAGCAAGGAGTAGAAGAAGTTACAATATTGCCAGTTAAAATTCCTAATCAAATCCCTGCCCTTGAGAAGGGCGAAGTGGATGCCGTATTTCTATTTCCAACCTATTACCCATATGTGGCTGACAACACAAACGTCCTATTAACACCCGGGGATGTCTTCGAGGGTGGGGTACCGATAAGCATAGTAATATTTAAAGAAGAGGTCATAGACTCCAACCCTGAGGGGATTCGAAGATTCGTAAAAGCATATCTTCGCGGAATAAAATGGGCCACAGAAAACCCTGACAAGGTCCCGGAGGTGCTTGCCCAGGATATCGATGCACCCATTGAAGTAGCGAGAAGAATAGAACTACCCATGTTTAATCCCACTGGAAGGATTGCATCTGAAATGCTGGACGAAATAATACAGGCGATAAAGGAATACGACCCAGAATCCATTGGACAGGACATTAAGGCAGAAGAAATTTTGGATTTCCGATTCCTATGAGGAAAATCATACCCCTCTTGGGCTTTTTCGCAGTCTGGGAGATTATAGCCCGCTCAAGTATCGTCCATCCTCTGCTCCTTTCACCGCCTACAGCGGTGTTTCAGGCAATCATCAGGCTTCTGGCCACGGGAGAACTCCTTGTCCACACACGGGCCAGCCTTAGTAGGGCTCTCATAGGATTCGCCATCGGCTCTGCGATAGCAATTCCACATGGCATTAGCATTGCTTGGTTCAAACGTGTCGAAGAGGCGAGTTCACCGCTGATAGACCTCTTCCGTCCAGTGCCCATCGCCGCACTGATACCGGTATTCATGCTCTGGTTCGGCATAGGAAACGCCTCGAAGATAGCCCTCATCGCCTACGGATGTTATTTCCCGACTGTTCTCAACACCATGGCGGGTGTGAAAAACGTCGATGCGAACCTCATAAAGGTAGCTAAATTATTCGGTGCCACTAGGCTCCAGACTCTCACTAAGGTGGTGCTACCAGCAGCGTTTCCATTCATACTAACCGGCCTCCGCTACTCACTGAGCCTCTCCCTGATACTCCTAGTGATAAGCGAGATGATAGCTGCCCGCGAGGGGCTCGGCTATCTAATCCTGGATGCCGAATACACCTTCAAGACCGAGGTGATGTTCGCAGGGATTGTGACCATCGGCGCCATAGGCTTCTTTTTGAACGAGATTACCATTGCCATCGAGAACAAGCTGACGAAGTGGAAGCGTGGAATCAGGGCTATAGAGGTATGAGCCATGCGCCTTCTGATCAGCATCAAGGACTTGGATGAAGCGCGTGAAGTAATGGCTGCGGGAGGTGTTGATGTTCTCGACGTAAAAAACCCGGCGGAGGGGACTCTCGGAGCCAACGTTCCTTGGGTAATTGAGGCGGTGAAAGGCCTCGTAGGCGGCAAGATGGAGCTGGCAGCATCTATAGGAGACCTGGAGTACAAGCCCGGGACGGCTTCTTTAGCTGCATATGGCGTCGCACGAATGGGCATCGATTACATAACGGCTTCAATGTTCGCGGTGAAGACCAAAGAGCAGGTCATCGATATGGCTTCGAAGCTTTACAAAACCCTAGAAGATTTCGGCTGTGGGCTTATCCTCTCAGGATATGCGGATTGGGAGCGTATAGGGTGCGCAAATCCCTTCGAATATGTGGGTGAACTAGGAGATGCTGACATCATGATGCTGGATACAGCGATAAAGGATGGCACGAACATATTGGACTTCGCCACATTGGACGAGCTGGCAGAGTACCGCGATACCGCCCATGAGCATGGCATGAAGGTCGTGATAGCAGGCTCTATACGATATCCTCAGTTGCCTCGTGCAGCTGGATTAAAACCAGACTTTCTGGGCTTCAGGGGCATCGTATGTGAGAACGGCGAGGTAAAAAGAGAGAAGGTGGCTATGCTCAAGGAGGAGTTGAGTAAGCTTTGATAGTGGATTCCCACGTGCACCTGATAGCTGTAGATGACCTTCATTCCGCCCTTGACCTAGCTGGAGTGGACAAGGCATTTGTCATACCCTCGATTCGCAAGGGGATAGAAAATGCTTCAAGCTACGCGCAGCTGAAGCGTATAATATCAGAGCAGGGTGCGCGTTTAAAGGACGCGGTTAAGCCAGATAATTCCTTAGTTATCGAACTTGCGGAGGAAAGCGATAGGCTCATCCCCCTAGCATGGATTAATCCCCTCGCTAATGATGCTGTTGAGGAAGCAGTGCGTAGCATCAACAAAGGTGCTAGAGGTATAAAACTCCAACCAGGCTTCCATGGATACACTTTGGAGGATGATGAGGTAGCTAAAGTTGTCAAAGCAACAGCGGACTTTGATGTCCCAGTTTTTGTTCATACAGGTAGCGATGTACTTCCAGCGTCGGCACAGGAATTAGTGGAAAGATTTCAAGATGTGCGCTTCGTGCTAATGCACATGGGCATGTATACCCATTATACCGATGCCATCTCCCTTGCCAGTAGATATGACAATGTATACCTCGATACAGCAGACCCCCTTCCAGCGATAGCCGTGGAGATCGCGATTGACCAACTCGGGTCCGAAAGGATTTTGATGGGCTCAGATTTCCCCTTTTGGGGACACCCGAAGCTGGCCGTCGAGAAGATCAAAATTGCCACGAGGGAGGAAAAGAGCAGGGAGATGATTATGGGTAAGAACGCCCTCAAGTTGGTGGGCGAGCATGGTTGACCTACTGCTCGTTGAGGTAGACCGAGAGCTTAAAAACGAGGAAAAGGTCGATGTGCCTCCCCTTGGATTAGCTTATATCGCTGCAATCTGTGAAGAAGCTGGTTTCTCCGTGAAAATAATCGACCTTAATATCCAGAGAGATCAACTAGGCACGGCCATCGAGAACGCCTCTGTCGTCGGCGTTTCCTTTTATACTCATAATTACGACCGAGCCCTTTCTGTGTTAGACAAAGCGAAGAAAAAGGAAAAATTCGTTATAGCCGGAGGTCCCCACGCTACACCGCTTTATAAAGACGTCCTCGCTGATGGTTTTGATGCCGTAGTAAGAGGAGAAGGCGAGTACCCCATCTTAGAACTCTTAAAGCAAGATGGCGATCCATCCGGGATTAGAGGATTGGCTTATCATGAAAACGGCGGGACGGTAGTCAAGGGTGTTTGGAGGGTTAAGGATTTAGACACGCTCCCCTTGCCCGCGAGGCATCTCCTCGAGTTAGAAAAATATTCATTCCCGGGAGCTCTTGCAACGAGCAGAGGGTGCAGCTACAACTGTATATTCTGCTCTTCTCGTAATCAGTCGGGCACTTTGCGATTAAGGAGCGCAAAAAGTGTGGTGGATGAGGTCCTCTGGCTCAGGGAGAATAATATGGATTCGTTTCTGGTCATTGACCCGAACTTCGCCTACAGCAAGAGGCGGCTCTTGGAGATATGCGATGGACTAAGGGACCTTGAGATGGCCTGGTTTTCGGAGTTGCGATTAGACCATATGGATGATGAGGTAGTAGAAGCCATGGGGAATGCGGGCTGTAAGGTTGTGCGATTCGGAATTGAGAGCGGCTCTCAAAGGGTCATCGATGTGATAAAGAAGGATATATCCCTAGAAAATGCTGAGAGAACTGTCGGAAAGCTTATAGAAAACGGCATAACTCCTGTTTGTGGCTTCATGATCGGGCATCCGTCCGAGACGAAAAAAGATTTTGAGGCAACCATCGCGCTGGCTGAGAAAATAAGAAAACTCGGCGGTGAAGTAACTTTTGCTGTGCAGACGCCGTATCCTGGTACATATATACATCGAAATGCTGGAAAGCTCGGAATAGATATCCTACATCAAAATTGGAGCTCATATCATCATCTTGAACCAGTGATGAGAACGAGGGCCTTCGGAACTCGAGAACTGAGGGGAATGCTGGAAACTTCTTTGGATAGCTTAGGCGAGAAGAAGAAGCGTAGATCGTTCAGGAGTATAGCCCAAAAGAGGGCATAGATTTATACTTTTTAATACAGGATTCTTGTCGGATATAATCGGGAGATCAAATGCCGTTAGATGTCATGCAAAATGAGCTAGTATCGAAGCCATTGAGGCTCGTATCATTGTTTACTTTACTTGGCTTTTTGTTTTGGTACTTCCCGAAAACATACGCATACTTACTATGGTGGGTATTGGTGGTATGTGCACTCGGATGGCTTGTCATTGAACTCCGTTACCGTAAAGATAAGAATGTGAGAAAGGCGGTCGAGATAGGCACTTTCTTGATGCTATTTGACTTTTTGGTGGAAAATGCTGGAAAGCTCATTGGCCTTTGGGAGAGCCATAACAGTGCATACTTCCTCTTAGCAGTACCCATTGAAGTGATGCTTCTCGCCTTGATGGGAGGCACGGCCTGGGCGCTGTATCAACCCAAGAGAGTTAGCGGGCTGTATACTCTAGTGGATGTAGCCATTTTCGCTACCTTCGGCGCCTTGGGAGAATATATCATAGGAACGAAGGGGCTCTTGGTATACATGGGAGGGTGGACATCCTTTCACGCTTTCTTTGGATATGCCTTGACATGGACTATACTCCATTCCATCGTATACCTGCGCATGCAAAGCACCGCGCCGAGGCCTACATCGAGCGTCTAATTCTTAGCTACCCAAAGTTTTATGGGACCCTTAATCAGCATTGGGATTATGCCTAAGGGGAATCAAGGTGGTCCGCCTAAATATCCTACGTTGGAAGAAGCACTGAAGACTGTGCCCAAGATCCATGGACACATCTGCACGGCATCGTATCTGGGCACGAGGATGGGCCTCTACGCGATGAAGCATCTTAAACTGGAGCGCAAGAAGGACTTATGTGTCGGTGTGGAGGTTCTCACATGTGCGGCTGATGGAATAGCTGCGGCCACCCAGTGCAGTTTCGGTAGCGGTAGGATGGTCTTTTTGGATCATGGAAAGTTTTCCGCCTTCTTCTGTAACTGGCGCACTGACGATGCGATTAGGGTAAAATGCGTAAAAGACGTCGACGAAGAGCATATAGACTTCGGCTCAAAACTCGAGAAATTCTATCGGACTCGCGAGGGCAAGAGCATGGAAGATGCCATGGCAGAACGCGCGAAACTGGACGAAATTGAGGGAGAGTTGATTGAAAAATGGAGTAAAATGAAGGACGAAGAACTCTTCGTGGTCTCCGAAGTTAAGGTTGATTCTAACTCTCTCCAGTATCCCATAGAGCAGCAGTACATTCCTCACCGAGTAACGTGCGATCAATGTGGCGATATCGTAGAGAGGTCACGGACAAAAATGGAAGATAGAAAACGTCTGTGTAAGACTTGTTACGAAAGTGGTTAGACATGGAGGTAGGGCGGCGTAAAGGGAGAAAAAGGTCCATTCATCTTCCAGTGAAGCTTATTTTGGAAGCCGATGGCGGTGCCAGTTTACTGGGGCTTATCGGAGATAAAAAACTAGGTAGAATTGAGTTTGGTGAGAGTTTGAAGGGAGGTACAGTTTGGCTTATAATTGTACCATATTCTGGGACTGGGCAAGCCACCCGACTCGATGATTTATCTGCGGATGGGGCTGTATTAAATGCTAAGTTCGCTGGTGGCCCTTTCGGTAGCATCGATATCTCCCTGGACAACCGTGGTAGGGCTCGTAATCTAGAAGTGGGCAAGATGTACTCAATCAACATTTTGCAAAGGAAAAAATTCTTTGAAATGTATGAGCAAAGGAGCATACCCGCTGGAACGGGTGGGAGGAGTGAACCTGGGGGAATAGGACACGAAAGTCTGAAGAACTTCGAGGAGATGGCCTCAAGTACAGACGGAAAAGTGCTAGATGTA
>CBDUVV010000088.1:0-6119 GCA_965370755.1 uncultured archaeon
GAATGCATGAGATCAGAAAATTCGGCACTGAAAAGCTTCCAGCAGGCCCGAACATAGGCGATTCCGACGCCATCATAGTCGTCGAGGGAAGGGCCGACGTGATTACTCTCCTCAGGTACGGTGTAAAGAACGCAATTGCCGTGGAGGGCACCAGCGTTCCTAAGACAATAGCTGATTTGAGCAAAGAGAAGACGGTTACCGTATTTACGGATGGCGATAGAGGCGGTGAACTAATCCGACGGGAACTCCTCCAGGTAGCCGAGGTAGATTTCATCGCGAGGGCGCCAAACGGCAAGGAAGTTGAGGAATTGACCAAGAAGGAGATATTTAAGGCCCTTAGGAATAAGGTGCCAGCAGAGCAGGCTCGCGATGTGTTTAGGCCGGCAGAAAAGGACAAAGAGACGAGGGTAGTCACTGTTAAGCAGCCAGTGCGAAAGCGGGAGGTTAGGAGAGTGCCCTTGCCGAAAAAGGAGAAGGTTGAAAGCATATCGGCAAAACCCGCTCTCATAGGGCCTCAGATAACTAAATACAAGGAGCTCTTCGGTAGCTTGACTGGAACCCTAAAGGCATACCTGTTGGACAGCAATAATGAGGTGATAAAGGAGGTTGCAGTAAGGGACCTGGCCATGGCTCTGATGAATTCAAAGGAGCAGGCGGCGGCCGTCATTTTCGACGGTGTAGTTACTCAACGTCTCGTAGAGATAGCTGGTGAAAAAGGGATAAATTACCTCGTTGGGGCAAAGATTGGCACTATATCAAAGAAGCCGGACAAGCTCACCCTCATGACCTCGGCGGATTTGGGTATCGAAGGATAAAGATTAAATACGCTATAACCCAATCCAATATGGGATGTACAAAGACGAGTTAATCCATCTTCATCAGCTGTTAGTATATCTTATGAATTTCCTGGTTGACAACGGGGTGGCGAAATCGTATTTCGATGAATATATGAGCCTCGACATCTCGCCCCATCATATCCAAAAAAGGAAGATGGAGCACAAGCATGCTGTATTGATTCTAGCCTCTGGGATATCCATTGTGCTGGCAGACAACCAGGAAATAGTTCCACGGGGGGTAGCAAACAGGCTTAACGATATGGCCAAGCGATGCGTTGCCGAATTATAATTTTTTAAGTCAGAGTATTTTCTACGTCGAATCTTTTTTCGAATAAGATTGCGTCCTCTTTATCCAAATAATACTCCTTTAGCGTTTTTATTTTATCGAAACCTATTGTTTCATAAAACCTTATCGCGCTCTTATTCGATACCCGTACCTCAAGCCAAATTCGCTTGCCCCCATTGGCGAGAAAGTGCTGGACCAATATTTCCATGAGGCCTCTTCCGATCCCTTGCGTCCTATGTTCGGATGAAACAGCGATGGCCAATACGTGTCCAGCATCATCGATTTTACGGGAGATGGTATAACCTACCACTATCCCATTTTTTTCAGCCACGAAGAAGCCTTCGGGGTATAAATCGTAGAGATTTATGAGAAAGAGTACGTGATATGGGTCCTTGAAGGATTTCTTTTCAATCTCGTAGACTCGGCCCAGATCAGCGGGTTTAAAGTTCCTAATCACTATCACTCGTCGCCCTCCGTCATACGTAGCTCGCCGCATCCACGACAAAATCTCGAGGATTTTTTGTCAACTTCTATTATGTTATTTAAAAATATCATCACGCAATTGCTATCATAACAGCTGGGGAAAACATTTTTTACCCCGCGGTGTATATCCTCCATTAACTTATGGTCCACGTCTCCGTTGGGAGCCAATTCTATCATCAAGGTGAATTAATTGCGCGAGGATTTTAAAGACTTCGCAGAATACATTTGGATTAACTATCGAGACAGGCGGATAGTTGAGGTTGGAATAGGGCCTGATGACCGTGTTTTTAACATCCTCTTAAGGAAGGGCGTGAACATCGTTTCCACTGACGTGAAACCAGCAAAGGGCGTCTATGTTGACGATATCACTCAATCAACTGATGAGATCTACGCCGGTGCAGACCTTATATATTCGATAAGGCCCCCTCCCGAGTTGCATCCGTACTTGGAGAACATGGCCCATAGAATTGGAGCTGATCTGATCATAAAGTCCATGTCGACAGATCCTTGCAGTGTGGGGAGGCTGGTTGGGTTTAA
The DNA here is from genome assembly GCA_965370755.1 of uncultured archaeon. GTDB lineage: Archaea > Hydrothermarchaeota > Hydrothermarchaeia > Hydrothermarchaeales > JAZGAD01 > CBDUVV01. The sequence continues at coordinate 2,143 of CBDUVV010000088.1, forward strand.
AAAAACCACCTTTTATTTATCCAAAAAACGTTTATCTCGTTAAAATTAATTGAGATAACGATTAAAATATTCGGGGGGAATAACTTTGAAGTTTTGCCCAAGCTGTAAGAGTGTTATGTTGCCTCAAACGGAAGGGAAAAAAACCGTTTTGATATGCCGAAGCTGCGGAAAAGTGATAAAGAAGTTCCAAAGCAAAGAGTATAAGATCGCAGAGAAGGTGGAGCACAAACAAGGGGATATCCTCGTAGTGGAGGAGGAAGAAAAGAAGGGAGCAGACGAGGAACGCAAGTATATAGTGGATCTCATTGGCAACGAGAGCTACGATTCAGAAGATTAACCTAGCCCCTTCATCTGCCGAGCTAACTAATTTTTGATAAACCCCGAGGTATCCTTTCCCTTTCATCTCTGGGGGCCTCCATTTACTCTTACGTTCTGACATCTCCTCGGAATCCACGAGGATGTCGAGTTTCCTGTTGGGGACGTCTATTTCTATTTTATCTCCTTCACGCACAAGGGCTATCGGGCCTCCCTCCGCTGCCTCGGGAGAGACATGGCCTATACAAGGGCCATGCGTTCCTCCAGAAAATCTGCCATCTGTGACCAAAGCGACGCTTTGACCCAGTCCCATTCCAGCAAGCAATGAGGTCGGTGAGAGCATCTCTCTCATCCCTGGCCCGCCTTTGGGCCCTTCGTATCTGATAACGATTACATCTCCTTCGCCTATGGATCCACTACTTATGGCTTCGACAGCTTGCTCCTCTGAATCGAAGGGCCTTGCTTTCCCAATGTGATGCATCATGGCATCGCCCACGGCGGTCTGTTTAACCACAGACCCATTGGGTGCTAATGTCCCTTTCAGCACTGCTATACCGCCCTCCTTGTGGAATGGATTATCCAGTGTTCTAATGACTTCGGAATTGTGGACTATGGCGTTGCTGATGTTTTCCTGTATTTTTTTCCCGGTAACAGTGATGGTATCACTCAACTTGTCTTCCAACCTTTTCATAACAGCTGGAAGGCCACCAGCCTCTTCTAGGTCTCTCAACGAGTATGGCCCGCCAGGTTTCATATTACAAAGGTGAGGCGTCTTCTTGCTCAGTCTGTCGAAAGTATTTAAGTCGAGGTTAACACCGGCTTCATATGCGATCGCAGGTAGGTGAAGGGCAGTGTTAGTGGACCCACCGAGGGCAAGGTCGATTATAACAGCATTTTCGAGGGCTTCTTTGCTCATGATGTCCCTTGGATTGAGGTTCCTTTTGATTAGGTCCATAACCGCAAGACCAGAATATTTGGCAATCCTCAGCTTCTTTGCGTCCACTGCGTGAGAAGTCGCACAATATGGGAGGGACATCCCCACAGCCTCGGTAACGCATGCCATGGTATTGGCTGTAAACATGCCTGCACATGAACCACATCCCGGGCACGCGCTATCTTCGATTTCCATCAGCTCTTCTTTTGTTATTTTACCTGCCTGATACTTACCCACTCCTTCGAAGGCGCCGCTGACGAGGTCTATGGGTTGGCCCTTAAAGACGCCGGGTAGCATTGGACCGCCTGTAACGACTATGGAAGGTATATTTATCCTGGCGATTGCCATTAGAGCCCCTGGGACTATTTTATCGCATGAGGCGACAACCGCAAAGCCGTCCAGCCTATGGGCTTCGACCATGGCTTCTATGGAGTCGGCTATTATCTCTCTGGAGGGAAGGGAGTATTTCATACCCTCGTGGCCCATGGCTATGCCGTCGCATATGCCGATGGTGCCAAATTCAAAGGGCGTTCCATCTCCCATTCGGACTCCGGCTTTGACAGCTTCCGTTATGCTCTTTAAGTGGGCGTGCCCCGGGCATAATTCGTTGAAGGTATTGACAACACCAACAAAAGGTTGCTCCAACTCCTCATTCGTGTAGCCCATGGCCTTGAACAGGCTCCTTTGGGGGGTTTTAGTTAGGCCCTTCTTCACAGCGTCGCTTCTCATCATCTTACTCTCCGTAGAACTTGTTTCTGGTACAGATCAAATTGATCCTAGTGCATCCAAGTGTTAGTGCTTAACATTTAATAATTTTTATACGATAGACCACAGAAAGCTTTATAAAGTCTAAATATGTACGTTAATGCATACTTTTAAACATTAGTGGTTGATATGATAAACTTTGAAACAATCCTACAGGAATGTAAAGAAGGATATCGAGCATTCGAGGGAAACATAGTTAGAGATAGGGTTCAAAAACGCTTCGAGGAAGCAATAGCTGGGGCGAGTAAGGGGAATCCCATAATCGCTGAAATAAAGCCATCGTCCCCATCTGGTAGGAACAGGATGGTTGTAGATCCAAAGGAACTTGCTCTTCAAATGATTGAAGGCGGGGCTATTGGCCTATCGGTCCTGACCGAGGAGAAGTATTTTGGGGGCAGTTTGACGAACTTGCAAGAAGTCGCAAAAGTGTCTCCGGTGCCGGTTCTGCGAAAGGATTTCATCTTCCACGAGGCCCAGATACCAGAATCCTATTACTATGGAGCCGATTCCCTCTTGTTAATCTCGAGCTTCTTTTCATCGTCTAAATTAAAGGAATTTCTTAGTAAGAGCAGGGACCTTGGCATGGAACCCCTTGTAGAGATTCATTCGCTTAAGGATATAGAAAAGGCAAAGGAAGCTGATGCCAGACTATATGTCATCAACAATCGCGACAAGGATACCCTAGAAATCGACATTATGAGGAGCGAGGAGTTCTCCAAACATATAGATGGCTTGAAAATAAGCGCATCGGGCATCTCCACTAAAGCTGACCTTGAATACGTCTTGGAGTATTGCGATGCTGCGTTAATAGGGAACAGCATAATGCAGGCAGAGAATATCAAGGAAAAGACAGGGGAGTTAGTGTATGGATCTCAATGACGTGAAAGCAAAAGCCTGCGACCTCGGATATCCCTGTATAATACCCCTCATAAGAGTTGTCAAAGCAGACTTGAAACCCACCGATGTCTATTTCCAACTGCGTAAGAAAAAACCCTCCTTCTTGTTGGAATCAGCAATTACCGGCGAGAAGGTAGCTAGGTATTCATTTTTGGGTAATTCTCCTGAGAAGATCGTGACGATTAAAGATGGCATGGCAAAGGTAAACACCGATACGCCTGTGGCAACAGATGATCCGTTGGGTTTTATGAGGGAGATGATCTCAGGCTATAACATCCTTGGGGACCGGCTTCCCAGGTTTTTCGGTGGATTACTGGGTTATTTCTCCTATGACATAATCCGATACTACGAAGAAATTGGTGATAATACCACCGATGATCTTGCCCACGAAGATGCCGAGTTCATGTTCATCAAGAACCTACTTGTTTTTGACCACTGGAGAGAGGAGATCCTGTTGGTATCTAACATTATCCTTGACAACGAGGACGAGATTGAGGACGAATATGAAAGTGCCTTGAGGAATATCGATTCTATGGAGAGCATAGTAAAAGAATCGGAGCCGCTGGATCTCAACTTCAGCGGTAAGGCTGTCTCATATAAAAGCAATTTTTCCCGAGAGGACTTTGAAGAATCTGTGGCCAAGGTAAAAGAGCACATATACGCTGGCGATATTTTTCAGGGCGTTTTATCCCAGAGATTTGAGTGCGAAACCGATGTCGATCCGTTTAGGGTCTACTTAGCCCTTAAGGAGATCAATCCCTCGCCGTACATGTATTTCTTGGAATTCAATGATCACAGTATTGTTGGGTCCAGCCCGGAGATACTGGCAAGGGTAGATAGCGATAGGATTATAGTCAGGCCGATAGCCGGAACTCGGCCCAGGGGCAGGGATGCAGTCGAAGATGAAATGCTTTCTAGGGAGATGCTAAATGATCCCAAGGAGCGGGCAGAACATGTAATGCTTGTTGATCTAGGGAGAAACGATGTAGGCAGGGTCTCAAAATTCGGAAGTGTCGTAGTTGACGAGTTCATGGGGGTTGAAAAATATTCTCACGTACAGCATATC
>CBDUVV010000089.1:0-6016 GCA_965370755.1 uncultured archaeon
CGAGGTTCCTTCTGCCTTATCCAAGTTCGCACTTTTCATTTATGGCCTCTGATTTGTTTACAATGGTTGTCATTCATTCTGAATCCTTTTGAAAAATCCAATGCTAAAAATGGGTTGCGCCAGAGGATATATATGAGTCGGGATTGAAGACGTGTCCATGGCCGGATTTTGGACCAAGGTACAGGTAGCCCTGTTTATCCTCGTTATTGTCGGCTTCAGCGCCGCCGTGCGGCTCTACATCGACTACCTCTGGTTTGAATCCATGGGGCATCTGGAGGTATTTCTCACAATCCTCAAGTCCAAGGTTTACCTCGGCCTCGCTGGCGGTGCTGCGCTTTTGGTTTTCGCCTATTTGAATGCCTTTATTGCGAGCAAGTCCTATGCGGTTTCTGTTACGCGGGAGGGGGACACCGAGATTGATATCCCGGAGAACATAAACGAGATCGTGGGCGTCGGTATATTTGCGGTCGCCATCCTCTTCGGACTTTTCATATCCAGCTCGTGGGAAGGTGTATTGAGATATCTGAATAGGTCCCAGTTCGGCATTGCGGACCCCGTGTTCGGATTGGACGTGGGCTTTTTCATCTTCGAGCTACCCTTCTACCATCTCGTCCTCAGGGGGGTATTCTTAGTTCTAATTTTCACCTCGGCCATAACCCTCCTGGTCTACCTCATCAAGAGCAAGTCCATCCTGTTCGACATGCTCAACCAGGACATCCGATTCGAGATGCCCAAGTTCACCGGTTGGGCCAAGAGCCACCTCTTCCTCCTCCTCGCTATATTCTTCGTCCTCTTGAGCATAAATTACAGGCTCCAGGCCTACGATCTCCTGCTCTCCTCTCGGTCCGACACCTACTTCGGCCCGGGCAAAACCGACCTTTCGGTGGTGCTCCCCTCTTTAAGGCTCCTCTCCATCGTATCCCTCATCGTGGGCGCGAGCATGCTCCTGAACATCAAGTTAAAGAAACCCGCAATCTCCTCGGCACTGGTGGTCCTCTTAGTGGGCCTTCACATCCTCCTCCTGCTGGTCTACGCCGGGGTGATGCAGGAGTTCCGGGTAGCGCCCAACGAGATAAAGGTCGAGACCCCCTACATCCTGGACAATATCCGCTTCACCACCATGGCCTTCGGCCTTACGGACGTAGAGGATAGGCCCTTTGAGGTGGACCTGAACCTTTCTGCCGAGGACATCGTAAATAACGCCCCAACAATCGACAACATCCGCCTTTGGGACCCACGGCCCCTCAAGGACACCTACGGCCAGATCCAAGGGATTAGGCTCTACTACGACTTCAACGACGTGGACGTGGACCGGTATGTCCTTGACGGTAACCTCCGAGAGGTCATGCTATCGGCCAGGGAACTCAACCCAGCGGGCCTTCCCGCGAGCGCTCGTAACTGGATAAACGAGCACCTGGTCTACACCCACGGCTACGGCGTAGTTGCCAGCCCTGTTAACACCGTTACAACGGAGGGCCTTCCCGACCTCCTCTTAAAGAACATTCCACCGGAGAGCCAGCACATGGCCATGGCCATTGAACGGCCTGAGATTTATTTTGGAGAGAAGACCGATAACTACGTGATACTGAACACGGCCACGGAGGAGTTCGACTATCCAAGCGGCGATGCAAACGTGTATACCACCTTCCAGGCCGACTCAGGAGTGCCCTTAAGTTCCTATGCCCGGAAGCTTCTTATGGCCTACCGCTTCGGTACAGCGAAGATACTCCTATCCGGAGACATTACACCCCAGAGCAGGATCCTCTTCGACAGGAACATTCGGACCATATCAAGGAAGATCACCCCGTTTTTGGCCTACGACTCCGACCCCTATTTGGTGGTCTCTGATGGCAGGCTCTTTTGGATCATGGACGGATACACCATCTCCGATCGGTATCCCTATTCCACTCCTCACTCGAGAATCAACTACGTGAGGAACCCCGTAAAAGTAGTGATCGACGCCTACACCGGGGAGACCACATTCTACATCATCGACGAGACCGATCCCTTGATTCAGACATACTCCGCCATCTTCCCGGATCTTTTCACTCCCTTCTCTGAGATGCCTGAGGATCTCAAGGCCCACTTGAGGTACCCCGAGGACATGTTCGTTTTACAGGCCACGGTCTACTCCAAGTACCACATGGAGGACGCCCGGGTCTTCTATAACCTCGAGGACATGTGGAACGTTCCGAACGAGCTCTACGAAAACAGGAAGATAGAGATGGATCCCTACTACATCATCATGAAGCTCCCCGAGGAGGAGAAGGAGGAGTTCATCTTGATGCTTCCCTTCACGCCTCGAAACAAAGACAACATGATAGCGTGGATGTACGCCCGCTCCGATCCCGAGCACTACGGCACTCTTGGGGTGTTCAAGTTCCCAAAGCAAGAGCTGATTTTTGGGCCCATGCAAATTGAGGCCAGGATTGACCAGGATTCAACAATATCGGAGCAGCTAACCCTATGGGGCCAGGTCGGTTCCAGGGTCATAAGAGGCAATCTCTTGGTGATACCCGTGGAGAACTCCATATTATATGCAGAGCCCCTGTATCTTCTTGCCGAGCAGAGTCAGCTGCCACAGCTCAAGAGGGTTATCGTCGCCCATGGGGATCGGATAGTGATGGAGGAGACTTTGGATAATGCCCTAACCGCCATCTTTGGGAGTAAGATACCTGAAGTTGTGGTGCCCAAGCCTGGTGAAGAGATACTAGCGGAAGATTTGACATCAGAGGCTCTTAACGCCTATAACAGGGCGCAGGAGGCCCTAAAGGCCGGGGACTTTGCCAAGTTCGGGGAGGAGCTGAAGAAACTTGAAGAGATATTGAATAGGCTTGCCGTTGAAGAGGGCGGCTGATTTATTCTCCTGAGACCGCACCTTTCTTGCCCACACCAAGGGTACGAATAATTCTCCTTATATATTTTTCTAGTAGGCCCTCTTAGTGGAGGTATCTTTGAACAGATTATACCTAAAACAGTTGAAGCCCTAACTGCGCTTTCGCCAAAAGCCATAATACCTTCGCACTGTTCTGGATGGAAGGCTATTCATACAATCACAGATGCTATGCCCGAAGCTTTTATTCAGAGCAGTGTTGGCACGAAATATGTTTTTTAATCGGATTAAATGACAAAGAGCCTAGTTATTCATACCTGAGGGCCTCTACTGGCTGCAGGCCGGCGGCTCTCCTCGCCGGAAGTATCCCCGAGATGATTCCCACAAAGAGGGAGAAAATCAATGCGAACACTATTAGGTTTGGAGGTATCACCGTTCGGGTCTCCTGACCCCCGAAAAGTCCGAATCCCACCATGGAGATGGTGCCCGAGGCGATGAAGCCGAGGAGTATCCCGAATACACCTCCGACGAATCCCATGAGCCCCGATTCGATGAGAAAGATGAGGGTCACCTCCCCGTTTGTCGTCCCGAGGGCCTTTAGGATCCCGATCTGCCTGGTCCGCTCCATGACTGACATGAACATGGTGTTGGCTATCCCGAGCCCGCCCACGAGGAGGGACACCATAGCTATGCCCCCGAGGAAAAGCGTGATAGTTTGGGTTACCTCGCTCATCCGCTCCTGGAAGGCCTGAGGGTTCATAATCGTAAAGTCCTTCTTGTCCTTGGTGACCTGATGGCTGATTAATAGCTTGCTCTCTATCTGTTCCAGGAGGGGGTCTAGATCCGCCTCGCTGTCGATGTTTACCACGATAGAGCTCAGCTCGTCGTTCCCAATGTCCGTGATTATCTTCCTCGCGGACTCGCGGGGGACGAAGGCCTGGGAATCCTCACTACCGAAGACCCCCTGCTTTAGTATCCCTACCACCTTGAAGGTCTTGCCTTCGATGGTTATCTGCCTGTTGAGCTGGATGGGCCCTTTGAACATTTTGTTTGCTATCGTGTCCCCGATGACCACGCTGAAGGAATCGCCCTGCTCAAGGTATCTTCCGGCGGCAAGGTCCGTGTTTATCATGGACTTCCAGACCTGGGTGTCAACACCTACGAGGCGTATGGAGGATATCTCGTCGAGGTACTTTAAGTCCACCTGGTCCGAGACGATTCCGTTCACATGTTCGACTCCGGCCACCGTCCTGAGGAAGACTACGTCTCTTTCGGTGAGGTTCCCGCTTCTCCTGCCCTCGCTCCCTGAACTTCCAGGTCTATGCCTGGGCTGACCGAAGGCGCCGCTATAGCCCGGAGTGATGGTGATGGTGTTTGCCCCGAGCCTGCTGAACTGCTCTGTGACCCGCTGCTGGAGGCCCTCTCCTATGGAGACGATGGCGACAACGGCCATCACCCCCACAACAATGCCCATTACGGTAAGCCAGCTTCTCAGGCCCCTGTTCATCAGGTGGCTGATGGCGAGCCTGATGATGTCAAAAAATCTCATTTTTATTTCTTTCTTCTCCAGATTAAGAATAGCACCGCTATAACGAAAATCCCGGCCGCACCGATTAATATGTTTTTAAGCCCGCTCTGGGAGCTATTATGGGGCATGAAGCCCTGGTCCCTGGCCATTTCCCCGGTGGACGCGGCCCTCGATATCGCATCGTTTGGGGCGAGATCCTTTTCTATGGTCTGTCTGTTTCCCGAGGCATCGGTATATGCGACCTGCACCTGTAGCGTTCCTCCTCCTTGCTTCTGGGCCAGTTGGAATCCTGCCACCGTGAAATCACCCGGGTCGAGGTTCCCCACGAAGACCTCCGAGGACCCGGAAATCGAAAATCCCTCCTGCAACGGTATGGTCACGGTGATTGCGCTTGCTGGATTTACCCCAATGTTCCCTATTGAAAGAGATGTGGTTCTTCCCGAGACCTCTTGCAGGCCCACCTGGAAATCGGTGGGGCCCCCGATGAGAACCCCCATTGTTAGATTGTCCGTCTTCTGGATGCCCTTATCGTCGGAATATGTGGCCTTTATGCTGAGAGGATAGATGGCTGGTAACACCTCACTGTCAACGATTATCTCAACAGGAATTTGGATGCGCTCGCCAGCGTTCAGGGACTTAACTGACATCGTATTGCCCAAGCCAAGCGGGAGGATAACGTCGTCCTTCACACTCCATGAAAGGCTGATATCACTGAGATCTGAGTCCCCCATATTTGTTATATCAAATATTATATCGGCCTTTTCTCCGGGGCTGAACGAGCTCGGGCTAAAGCGCACGTTTATATCGGTACCAGCTAGCCTCTCTATGACGATCCCGATCGTGGAATTCGTCGTTTTCTCTGAGCTGGTCTGATCGTGATACTTGGTTTTAACTAGGAAGGGATACACTCCCGGCGTGGCGTCCGGGCTTACGACGACCTCCACAGGCAAAACCACTTCCTCTTCAGGTTCCATGGATAGGATGGAGATCTTGCTGTCGGATCCGAGGGGGAGCATCAAATCCCCAGGGGTCTCCCAAGACACAACGAGGTCGTTGAGCATGGCGCCGCCGTTGTTCGAGAGCGTTATATTCATCAGGGTCTTTTCGCCCGGCCTGAAAGATGAGGGTGAAATGGATCTCACTATCAGTGTCGAAGGAGCCTGCACGGGAATTAAAACATAACCCGATATCGTCACCTCTGACTCCGTCTGGACTAACTGTGAAACCGTGTATCTAGCCGCATATATCCCCGAAGGCGTTCCTGGTGGGGCCGTGAATTTATAAATCTTTTCGGTGGTACCTCCAGCTTTAATTCCCCCTATATAGGAGCTTTTTAAATCATTGACGTCAGCGGATAGGGGCTTATCTAAAGAAACAAGCTGTACGTAAATTAATGGTAAATCCTCGGTACCACTGTTTTTTATTGTAAATTTTATATATCCATCGCTCCCCGGAGTCAGCTGTGTTGGCGTGACCTCAACAGTTGCACTGGGGACAATGTACGCCCCCACCATCTCAAAGGGCACGAGCATCAACATTATCATAAGCAAAAGCATCTTTTTCATTTCACATCCTCCAAAAGTCCATCTCTCATCCTGACGGTTCTCTCCGCCATCTCCGCCACATAGCCCTCATGGGTGACCACGACTATGGTT
>CBDUVV010000090.1:0-5988 GCA_965370755.1 uncultured archaeon
TCTGCAAAGGCCACGGGGGGGAGTTAAAGGAAGCGCCCAATTCGCAGAACATCGAGAGAAGATATGGGAGCTTCTAAAGGAGGAGGTATAGATGGACTTCGGGGACGTAAGGGGCCTTTTCCCAATAACCAAGGAGTACCTGTATTTCGACGCGTCATCCCTATCCCCCTATTGCACTCCGGTCACAGAGGCCCTCCGCAGGTTCGAGGAGCAGAGAAAAAGCAGCGGCTCTGTGCATTGGGACGAATGGTACGAGGGCATAGAGGACTGCCGCTCAAAAATAGCCGATCTAATCTGCGCTGACCCATCGGAGGTCGCCCTCCTGAAGAACACAAGCGAGGGCGTGAACCTGGTGGCCCTCCTCATGGACTGGAAGAAGGGTGACAACGTGGTTGTTACCGACGTGGACTTCCCCGCCAACGTATACCCATTTCTCAACCAGAGGAAGAAGGGCGTGGAGGTCAGGTTTATAGAGGGAGAGAAAGGCATCACCCCAGAACAGGTCAAAGAAGCGGTGGACGAAAATACAAAACTCGTTTCTCTTAGCCACGTTATATACGGAAGCGGCTACCGCCTCGACTTGGCAGAGATCGGGAGAATATGCAAGGAGAATGGAACATACCTCCACGTGGACGCGACCCAATCCGTGGGCGCCATGGAAGTGGACGTAAAAAGCATGAACGTAGACTTTCTTTCTGCGGCCGGCTACAAGTGGATGCTCTCGCCCCTTGGCTCTGGTTTGTTCTATATACGAGAAGAACTTCTTGGAGATGAAACACCTGTCCTAGGATGGCTCTCTGTTAAGGATCCCGAGGCATTCGATGCTAAAAATTATGAGATATCGGATAGCGCTCGACGCTTCGAACTGGGAAACTACGATCTCTCCGCCTTCCTCGGGATGCGAGCCGCTTTAGAGCTCCTAGAAAAAGTCGGAAAATCAAAGGTAGAGAAACGAGTTCTCAAGCTCTCGTCCTTGCTCTTAGAGGGACTAAAAGAAATGGGAATAGAAGTTCTGTCCGACTTTCACCAGGATAACAAATCGGGGATAGTATGTGTAAATAGCCAGGCAAGCGAAGATGACTTTCTAGAGAACAAGATTGTAGCCACAGTACGAGACTACACAAGGTTTGCAACGCATATTTACAACAATGAAGAAGATGTGGAACGCCTATTAAAGGTGCTCAAAAAGATCGAAGAATGATTAGGCCCTATGCCCCACAATGGGCACCTTTGATCCGCAGTTGATGCACTTGCCGTCAACAAGGGCCCATTCTACGATGCCATAACCCTCTCTTTTTACCAGGGGCGCCTTGCAGGAAGAGCAGTACGTCACCTTCCCGGGATGGGAGAAGATGTTCTCCACGTAGGCATAGCGCAAGCCGCTGTCGTAGGCGTGGTTAAGGACCTCTTCCATCTGCTTTTCACTTGGGGATTCAATCTTGTCCATAACATGGCATGGGAAGAACCTGAGGAATATCATGGGACTGCTGGTCCTCTTGGCGAACTCAATGCCCATCTTGGCTTGATCCTCATATCCCGGTACCACGAGGCTCACGACTTCCAGGTGAATGCCCCGCTCTTTTATCGCGTCAACGAGGGCCATGAGATGTTTTTTGATGCCGTCGCCCTTAAGCCCGCAGACATCCCTATAGAAGGATTCGTCCCCCTTGATCGTGAGGGCAACCGCATCCAGATGATCCGAGACTTTATCGAAGGCCTGCATGGACAATAGTCCGTTGGTGGCCAAGACGTTTGTGAGATCCTTTTCCCTTGCAAGTTTCATTATCTCTGAGTAAAATTCTAGGTTAAGGGCGGGCTCGCTATGGGTGTAAACCATTCCCTTGCATTCGAGGGCCCTTGCGGCGTTAACCATACAACTAGGTTCAATCTCAGTGACCTCAACCTCTCCCAGTGGCACCTGGGTTATGCTCCAGGCGAGGCAGAACTTGCACCGCAGGTTGCATCCCAAGCCTCCAATGGTAAGAAAACGATGATTAGGATGAAAATGGTAGAGGGGGGTTTTCTCAATGAAATCGATGCTGAAGGACGAGAGCTTCCCATGGACAGTATTGTAGAGCTTTCCGCCCTGGTTCAACCTTGTCTTGCAAAAACCGTACTCCCCATCGCCTATCTCGCAACCTACGATGCACAGCTCACAGAGAGTCTTCCCCGTGCCCCCATTCCTGCTGTAGCACCAAGCTTCTTGCATTACAATTTCCTAAGGAATTCGCCGATCTTAGCCTCGGCATCATCCTCTTCGGCATCGATGGTTAAGAAGGGTACGTCAACAGCTTCTCTAATGGCATCATGAGAAGTGTATACCTCCAAGGAGCCGAAGGGACACTGCCTGTTGTAAACTACGGCGTCGACATCGTGGTGTTTAACCAACTCTGAAAAATCCTCAGCATTTTCCGACGCGCCGCCTACACCCGAGTGGCCTGCGTACCAACTCGCGAGGGCATCTATATCATCACCGCGGATGGGCTCTCGGTGGGACGTGAAGCGCTGGTAAGGCCAGCCCGCAATCACTATACCGCCGTTGCCGTCTATGGCATGGAGGAACTCATTTCTAAAGCCCCCTGCCAAGAGTATTTTTTTCCCCTCAAATCCTATTCCATCGTCTACTCTTTCCGATAGCTCATCTTTCAAAATGTGGCACGCGCCGAGCAACTTTTCAACGTCCCCGCCAATATAATCAGTGAGAATGACCTTGAGGTTGTAGATGTCGAAGCTCTTCATAGGATGAGGCTCGGCTTTCATGAGTTCGTCGATATCAGAGAGGGTCCTGGTGACCTCATTGGTCGCTCTTATGGAGCGTGAAATATCCTCATCGGTTATTTCATTGCCGACCAAGGTTTCAAGCCGCGCTTTCAGGGCAAAGAGTTTCTCGCGTATGGCAACCTCTCTTTCCTTGCGCCCCATGTCCTTCTCAAGCTCAAGGAACATGAAATCCCAATCGCTTCCTATGGTTTTAATGAGCTCTTCCCACTCCGGCTTCTTGGGCAAAAAATCGGTGATGACCATGTCGTATCCGGGGCATGCGCCATGGATAGGAGAACCTGCGCCTCCACTGACATATCTGCACACGCATTCGCCTACGCCGAAATGGTAGATCCATTTCCCCAGATCATAGTTGCCCTTGATGATCGTCCTATTCAGATCCTCCCGCCGCTTATAGATGATGGAAAACACCCCAGCGGCCCTGAGAAGCTCGATTGGCGAGTTTGCAAGAGTGCCGACAACCTTGCCTCCCCTTCTTATGTGCTTGGCCCAATCATCCCAAACACTCGCGTTGTATTGATAAATACGCCTAATCCCCTCAAGTTCCCTTATATCACTATATAGAGGAAGTTGTTTATTATCTACAGAAAGCGCGGTCCTGGTTAACACAATGCTTAACCCCCTATTCTTGATAACAACAATTGTGTGGGTTTTGAGATATAAATGTTTTGGGGTGGTCCCAGAAACGAACCTAGAATACTAAATCTTATATCGTTAATTGCCTAGTAGGCTATGGATGCGAAATATTAATGTCGTTGCCAGAAAGCACATAAACAAGGTCCTATCGAATGGCGAGCTTAAGGGGAGTAATACAAGCTGCGAAAGCTACCCCTGTCATTTCGAGGGGCAAGACTGCACTTGGTGCTACTGCCCACTATACCCATGCCTATACGATAAAAACGGGGAGTACGTGGTTACTGGTACAGGAAGGAGGATATGGGACTGCTCTAACTGCGTAACCATCCACAAAAAAAATACTGCATCGAAGGTTTTGAACATCCTGCAAAAATCCGGGCAAAAAATCGAAAAGATCAACAGTGGCGACATTGCATCGGCCAGGAGAGCCGTGGCTCGGAAGGGCTAGGACTGCACTTCTTCGGGCCTCGCCCTGACAATCCTCTCTACTATTTCAGAAACGCCTGTGCCCTCCTTGCTCGAACACGCCATGAAATCCATCCCCAGCATCTTCTGATATTCTTTGAGGCTCTTATCCCATAAGTCCTCTTTATTCACAACCGGTATTACCTCTGCGTCCAACTCGGCCGCTATATCTTCGTAAAGGCGCAACTGATAATCGAGGGGAAACCCACATGTCTCAGTGGGATCGAAGACAAACAACACGAGATTGGAAAGCAGCTTGATCGCAAGCGTCCCCTGCTTTTCGACAGGGTTTCTTTCCTCTTGCGGCCGATCCAACAATCCCGGTATATCCACTATTTGATATCGTCTGTACCTCTTCTCGAAATATCCTAGAAGGAGTTGCTGCGTAGTAAAAGGATAGCTCTCAATCCGGGGCTTGGATCCCGTGAGAGCCCAGAGCAAAGTGCTTTTACCTACATTCGGGGCTCCAGCTATAACCACTGTGAACTCTTCTTCGAGGGTCGGAAGGTCCCTCAGTTTTTTATTAACCTCCTTTAGGAAAGATAGTTCATCTCGAACATTACGTAACAAGGAAGATATCCGTCCGTAGAAGGCTTTTCTAGCACGTATGAATCCCGCCGTATCCTTAGAACGTCTGATCTGAACTAGCGCCTCCAATTCAAATTCCCTGGTTTTTTTGATGACCCAGCCCAACGATCCCAGAGATTTCCTAAAACGATCTAGGTCTATAATGAGTCGAACCAATTCCACATAAAAAGGTGATAACTCCTCCATCTGGGGCATCCTATCCACGGCCCTCTGGAATACTTTCCTCACCTCAAACGCAGCGGATTCTACTCGGACTATCTCGGCCTTCTTAGTTCTCAATTGCGCTCCCATGTGTTTTGATCTCTCTTCCCTACCCGCCTTGGAAGCCCGCCCGAAGGCAGTGTCCATCAGCTCCTCTGGGTCAGGGATATGTGGGAGTCTCCTAAAATTCCTCATGTAAAATCATTTATATTTATTGAGCATATAAGATAGCTCATGAAACTAGCTCCCGTACAGAGGGAGATACTTCTGGCCCTTATAGACCTCTATCACTCGAAGGGGAAGACCGTTAAGGGAGAGGATATCGCAGCCTTAGTCAAGAAAAATCCGGGGACTATAAGAAATCAGATGCAGGCCCTAAGAAGCCTCGGCTTGGTAGAGGGAGTTCCAGGGCCAAAAGGCGGTTATGTGCCCACAATGGAGGGCTACAAGATCCTCGACTTCGAGGCCCTAGAAAAAGAAGTTACGATACCCCTCTTCGTCGGGGAGAGGCTGCTCAAAGGGGTAACGGTGAGGGATATAGATCTAATCGACATAGCGGACCCTGATAGATGCAGGGCCACGATCCACGTCATAGGAAGCCTAAAGGACATAGAAATCGGTGAAAGGGTGAGGATTGGACCGACACCTCTGAACAAACTTACCATCCACGGCAAGGTCCTGGGCCGGGACGACATAGACAATATTCTACTCATTGAGATAGCCAGCATGTTCAGCATACCAAAAGAGAAGATTTCTGATGTGGCATCTATGCGGCTTAAGACCATCAACACTAATATGACGGTGAGGAAGAGCGCAGAATTATTCGCAAAAGAGAAAATCAGGGGAGCTCCTGTGATGTCCAATGGGAAACCCGTTGGCATGCTGTCCACCGTGGATGTGACGAAGGCTCTGGCAGAGGGCAAGGAGGATAGACAAGTCAGTGAGATAATGAGCAGGAAACTTCATACCATCGATGAAAACGCCATGCTGTCCCAGGCCATCGTCGAGATGGAGGAGTACAACATAAGCAGGGTTTTAGTAGTAGACCAAAGTGGCAAGCCCAAAGGCATTGTTACTAGGACAGATGTGCTGGACAGGATAGCTAACATTTCTAGGGTTAGATCATAAATGCTCAGGTGATCTGCGACAATTTCACGGCCACGCGGATGTGAACAAGTATGATGATAGCTGGGAGCGACGAGGCCGGGAAGGGAGACTATTTTGGGTATATTACGGTAGCCTGTGTGGCATGCGAAGAAGAGGAACTTCTTAGATTGGGGGTTAAAGATTCAAAGAAATTAAGTGAAAAGCGTGTCA
>CBDUVV010000091.1:0-5879 GCA_965370755.1 uncultured archaeon
ATTATATCCGCTATGAGGCTGCCTAAAGGTCCCTTGATTTTGCTGATGCCAGCCCCAGTTTCATCGAGCTTGTCTCCGACGCTTCTCAACTCGTCTGATGTACCCTTGAGCTCGCTGGCAGTATCCTGTAAGTGACTGGCCGTTTCTCCAACATTTTCTGCTGCAGCATCCGATTTTTCACCCGATTCCGTGAGCTTTTCGGATGCCTTGCTCATGTTTTCCGCGGCACTTTTGAAGAGCTCCTTGTCCGGGAGTGGGGTCCCATTGTACTCGTAATTGTCAGCCCATAACTCCAGACCTTCGGATGCGCTTTTAAGGTATGTCCCGGCTTCCTTATCCAGGTCCGCCGACATGCTCATCGCAGATGAAGCAGTGGTAAGATTTCTAGAGGCCATGTCCACGGACACCGATGCCGAGAGTACCTCGTCGCCCGCATGTTCTATCCCCGATGAGGCACTGTCCAGTCCACCGCTGGCCTCGTCTATAGAGCTTTCCAATTCCGCCCTCCGGTTCTTCAAAGTCGAGCTCAAATCAGTAAGACCAGTTTTTACGTCCAAGGCGCCTGGCTCTACTTGCTCGGAATAGCTACCGACAAGTATTATAGCATAAATTCCTGCACCCGATCCAAAAAGGCCGATGAGGATTAACAATGCACCAAGTGCCCTCAACCATAGGGATACAAAATCCATATTCGTCCTCCTATTTAATTTCGGTTCTCTTCCTTCAATCAACTAGCTCCGAGGCGCTAACTAAAGCTTTCAGTTCAACACCTTCTTTAAGCAGGTTTTCCGTAGCTCCTTCTTCTCTATCCACCACCGTCAATACGGTATCGCAGATACAATTGCTCTCACGTAGGGCCATTGCTGCTTCAAGGGCAGAGCCACCGGTGGTGGTTACGTCCTCGACGACAACAACTCTTGAGCCAGGGGATAGTTCACCCTCGATTTTTGATTTGGTACCATGCTCCTTGGATTCCTTGCGCACTATGAAAAAAGGAAGCCCAGTCTCCAAGCTAAGGGCAGTTGCTATGGGTATACCGCCTACAGCTATTCCGGCTATACCGTCCGGCTTTGAATCCATAATCAAGTGTGCCATCTCAGTCGCAATTTCGCCTAAGGTATTTGGGTCCGTGTAGGCTTTCTTAATGTTTATGTAATAGGAGCTCTTCCTACCCGACGAAAGGGTGAAGTCGCCCGTTTTGACGTGCCTTTTTAACTTATCGGCTAGGCTCATTCGCTCACCACGGAACTTCCTTCATATTAAAGTGATAGCCCAACTTGTTGATGGCCAAATGTCCGAATGGCGTTAGCAAAACGAGGACTAGGATAAAGTCTAAAGGGATGGATACTAAGAAGCTGGCTAGGAAGAGGCCCCCGAATACAAAATTGAGCTGGTCGAGGGGAAATAGCGGCGAGCCACTGGATTTGCCCAGCCTCCTCTTGATGAAACTTCCCGCCATGTCGCCACCCATCGCGCCGACTCCTAAGATGAACCCGAGTAGGAGTTGCCCCTGAAGAAATCCAATTATCGTGCCACCGAGAATACCGCTCACTGTACCCCTCACCGTGACGCCGTTCCCAAGTATCCTCCGACCGTCGACGAAATTCCTGCCAAGGTCGACAGGACGTCCATGACCTATGACACCCGGAACAAAGTTAGCTACGTAGGCAGGCAAGAAGAAATAGAGGGCTAGGAGGACATCCACCATGAGAGTTGATTGGAATGTCATTATATAAACTTTTTTCAGCTTCAACATTTAGGTTATCAGAAAATAAGTGGCAACGTTATACTACCTTGATCTTGACAACCAACTCCGAGTCATCATTTTTCAATGATTCAATTAATATGTTATCAAGGTCTCTCGATGCTTTGTCGGCCCGGATCATGAGGGTCCTAGCGCATATGAAATTGCTCTTTCTTATAACAAGATCATCTTCGTCCTCGAAGGTTAAGTCCTCATGACCCCACCCGTGGACAACCTCACGGAAACCACCGGCTTCGAAGATGACCTGGATGCGGGTACGAGAGCTCTTGGCAACCTTTTTGAACTCCTCGCTCAATTGAGACAATCCCTTATCGGCCTTGACCCCGATGATGCAGTCTGCCCTTTTCCCAATCTCCACGTTCCGTGTAACTTCTATTGTGGTGACATGCCTGCTTGTTACATTTACGTGTCCCTTAGCCCTAATAATTTCCATACAACAAATTCCATGGTGAGATAAAAAGGTATTTGGCCCTAGAAGTAAAAACTAGTTTTGATGTATAAGGAGGAACGCTGGAAAATGGTGGACCTATTAATCAGCAACGGTTATCTGAGGGATGAGAAGGTTGCACAGGCCATGAGAAAGGTGCCCAGGCATATGTTTGTACCAGAGGATATGGCAGAATATGCCTATGAGGATCGGGCCCTGCCAGTTGGCGAGGGCCAGACAATAAGCGCCCCCCATATGGTGGCGATGATGTGCGATGCCCTGGACTTTCAGCCCGATAACAGGGTCTTGGAGATAGGCTCCGGAAGGGGGTATCACGCCTGTGTTGTGGCTCAGATTGTTAAAGAGGTCTACAGCGTGGAGAGAATTGAGCATCTGGCGAGGAAGGCCGAAGAGAATCTTAAAGAAGCGGCATGTGGCAGTGTTAAGGTGATTCTTGGCGATGGCAGCAAAGGGCATCCGAGTGAGGCGCCCTACGATAGGATATGCGTAACCGCTGGAGCCCCAGACGTTCCAAAACCCCTTCTCGAGCAACTCCGGACCACTGGGAAGCTCTTGATACCCTTGGGTGGCAAGTACTACCAGGACCTTATCCTATTCCAGAAGTCCCAAAGCGGGGAGGTCTCAAGAAAGAGCCTGGGGGGATGTGCCTTCGTCCCGCTTATCGGCGAATACGGCTTTTCAGAAGAAGACCTCCAGAAATGACGTTGAGGGGACGCCCAAAGCTTTTTTATTCCAGAAGCACAAGATTCCAAGGCTAATACAGGAGGACTAAAGATGGAGGAATTACTAAAAATTCTCGAAGGCGACTCCAGGATATCTCCAGAGCAGATAGCCACCATGGTGGGCTCCAATGAGGAGGACGTCAAGAGGAAGATCAAGGAGTACGAGAAGAAGGGCGTGATCCGAAAGTATAAGACGGTTATTAATTGGGAGAAGGCAGGCGAGGATTTGGTCCACACCATGATCGACGTTAAGGTCACACCGGCAAGGGGCAGAGGTTACGATACCATAGCCGAGAGAATACTCCGCTTCCCTGAGGTAAAGACCCTCTATCTCATGTCGGGCACATATGACCTGTCAGTGCTTGTGGAGGGCTCAACCATGAGGGAGGTGGCATCCTTCGTTGCTGAGAAGCTAGCGCCCCTCGAGCAGGTCCAGAGCACTGTGACCCATTTCGTGCTGAAGAAATACAAGGAAGACGGCGATATCCTCGTGGACAAGGAAGAGCTTAAGAGACTGGCGGTAAGTCCGTAGAACTGGTGATGGACGATGCCAGGAAAGAGCAAGCTGGCCAAGAGAGGAATGGGTGATAAGGTATCATCCCGGGTGAAAAAAGTTTCTCCCTCTGGCATTAGGAAGTTCTTCGATCTAGTTATGGGCATGGAGGACGTTATCTCCTTGGGGGTTGGAGAACCCGATTTCATCACCCCCTGGCACATCAGGGAAGCCAGCATGTATGCCCTTGAAAGGGGATACACCATGTATACGTCCAATTATGGGATGATGGAGCTGAGGGAGGAGATTGCAAGACACCTCAAGAAGGAGTACAGAGTCGACTACGACCCGGAGACGGAGATCCTCGTAACCGTTGGAGTGAGCGAGGGATTCGATCTCTCCATGAGGGCCATAACCCAGCCGGGGGATGAGATATTGATACCCGAACCATCTTACGTGTCGTATAAGCCGTGCACGTTCCTCGCTGGGGGTGAGCCCGTGTCCGTGGTCACCAAAGTTGAGGATTCTTTCAAAGTTAAACAGAAGGAGCTAGAAGAGGCAATAACTGATAAAACCAAGGCAATAGTGCTGAACTATCCCAACAATCCAACCGGTGCGACCATGAACAAGGCCGAGTTAGAGGCTGTAGCGAAGGTTGCGGAGGCCCACGATCTCATGGTGATATCCGACGAGGTCTACGACAAGCTCACTTACGACGGAAAGCACACGTGTTTTGCTTCGCTTGACGGGATGAAGGATAGGACCATCCTGCTCAATGGTTTCTCCAAAGCCTATGCCATGACTGGCTGGCGCATAGGCTATGCCTGCGGCGATTCCGAGATCATCGAGGGTATGATGAAGATACATCAATATTCCATGCTCTGCGCTCCAATAATGGGGCAGATGGCGGGCATTGAGGCGCTGCGCCACGGCGAGAGAGAGATGAAGGCGATGGTCAAAAAATACGACCGGCGGAGGAAGGTAATACTAAAGAGGCTGAACGATATGGGGCTTACGTGCTTTGAGCCCAAGGGAGCCTTCTATGCCTTCCCATCCATCTCGTCCACGGGCCTCTCATCTGAGGAATTTGCCGGGGAATTGCTCAAGAAGGAGAAAGTGGCGGTTGTACCCGGGAATGCATTCGGCGGCTCTGGAGAAGGGTTCATAAGGTGCGCCTATGCGGCATCTTTAGAAGAGATAAATACTGCGATGGACAGGATGGAAAAAATTCTCAAGAGTTTAGATTAGATGCCTATAGGGAGAAATAGGTGGAAGCGCGTCGAATAAGGAAGGAGGCTGCGATTCAATCTTCCTTATCACCCCAAACCCTATAGGCATTTTAAGTTCGGTTACCTCCCCTTATTTAAATTTTTTGATTTACTAACCAAACCTTCGTATCGAAGTCATAGGAAGTATCGTATGGTGGGACTCATGAGCAGGGCCATCCCGTGAGTTCTTTTGATGCCAGCGAAAATGGCACTGGTGCCAATGGATGTAGCGGTGGCGGCGACGAGAAGGCCCTTCCATCCGGTCAGTATGCTTATCAAGACGAACAAGAAGGCCAACGTTACTTTTGTGAAAAGGCTGTAGTCCACCGATGAGATGCGCCTAATGAAGAATTTCGCCAAGCCCAATGTTATGCTTGCAGCAAAGAAGGTTGTGGTGAGGACTACAGCTAACATAAAGAGGAGATCGTTGAAGCCGAATTCTACAATGATCTGCTCCACGGCTATGCTCGCACCGCTTCGGGGGTTGCCGATCAGATATAGGGCGAAGAGGGCATAAATCGCATTGGACGTGTTCACCCCTCCTATGGCTACCAAGAATTTCCTCACGTTTCTCTCGCCCCGACCCATTACATTCTGGATTATCAACGCGCTCTGGGACGAACCCATGCTCGGGAGCAGGCCGGTCAGCATCCCACCAAGGGAGCCCATGGCGATCTCACGCATGTACATCCTCTTGGAATAGGAGAACGTCTGCCTGGGTATCCGCGGCTTTGACCTCATGGATGTGAGCAGCGTTGAGATGCCGAAAAGGCCAGTTAAGGCTGGAAATAGGACGTATTTCGGGGGCAAAATATAGTGATTTAGGACTATGATGCCGAAGAGGCCAGAATAGGAGATGGCGATGAGGGCGTAGAGCCGTTTCCTGTTACTTCCCTCAGTGTAGACCATGTAGAACAGCACCAAGAGGAGAATGTAGGCCAGGGATGCCCTTGTGTATGAATAAATGATCGGGAAGAGATAAATCCCGATTGGTAATAGGAGCCCCCCTAATAACGAGGCGCCCACACCACCGAGAACTGTCAATCTGATGGCTTCGTAGCCCCGGCCCTCCATGAGCATTTGGTGTCCAGGTAGCACCGAGAGGACGCTGTCCTCCATGGGCGCTCCCAAGAGAATTGAGGGGATATAATCCACGAATGTGTGGACAACACTCATTTCTTTC
>CBDUVV010000092.1:0-5754 GCA_965370755.1 uncultured archaeon
GGAACTTTTAGGATAATCCCCAACATGAGCGTGGAATTTGTTAATATTACCCATAGCATACCACAGGCATCACTTGTAGCTGTGCATGCGTCCAGCGGTACATATGTCTATCTCAATGACTTTAAGCTCGACGATTCTCCTGTAATAGGCCCGGGACCAGATTACCAAAGGATAAGAGAATTGGGAGAGCGAGGTGTTAAGGCCCTCATCATTGAGAGCACCCTAATCCAGGTGGAAGGTAGTACTCCTTCCGAGTCTATTGCAAACACGCTTCTTGTGGATGTGATGATTAAAAGCGACCCGGACAGGGGATTGATTATAACCACTTTTTCTTCTCAAATAGCTCGGATTAAAAGCATCACCGAGAACGCTAGCCGGATAGGAAGGACACCCATCTTACTCGGCAGGAGCATGGAGAAATACGTCGGGATAGCCGAGAAGCTAGGTGTGATAAATCTCCCAGAAGGGTCCCGTATCTTCGGTTTTGCAAAATCCGTTAATAAAATCCTTGGGCAGATTGCAAAGGAAAGAGAAAAATACGCACTAATCGTCACGGGTCATCAAGGTGAGGAAGGCGCCGTATTGACAAGAATGGCCAGCGGCAAGACCCCATACGAAATCAAGGGAGATGAAGTGATATTCTCCGCGGCCGTAATACCCAATCCGATGAACATCGCAAATAGATACGCGTTGGAGACCAAGTTAAAGATCAAAGGTGCTAGGCTCTTTAAGGGAACGCATGTTTCCGGCCACGCATATAAGGAAGATCATAGGGACATTCTAAAAACGCTTAATCCAGAGAACGTGATACCATGCCACGGTGACTTTACCATGCTTGCCACATACGCTGATTTAGCCACCGATTCGGGCTATACAATTAACGAGGATTTGTTCATAGTCCAGAACGGTCAGAAGTTACAATTCTGAGTATATTGCGATTGAACCTTCCACCTCCCGATGGAGAATTCTGAGGTTGGAAAAATGCGAGAGTTGATTTACAAATATACCTTGAAAAATGCCCACGATTACGGCAAAGCGATGCCTAAGGCTGTGTTGGGGAAGGTCCTGGCCGAAAATCCCGAGTTAAAGAAGGATGTAAAGGGTTTAATGGGGGAGATTCAAGAAATCATCCAAGAAGTAAATGACCTATCACCGAGTGATATATCTGAGAAACTAAAACACTACGAATTTGCAGAAAAGGCCGAAAGAAAAGAGGGATTGCCCGGTCTTTCCAATCCTAGGGATGTCGTTTTGAGGTTCGCTCCAAATCCGTCCGGCCCTTTGCATCTCGGCCACTGCCGCGCTGCGGTTCTTAACGACGAATACGCCAAGCGTTACGATGGCAAGTTCATACTGCGCTTTGAAGACACTGATCCAGCTAGGGTGGACCCTTCGGCATATGACATGATCTCCGAGGACCTTAAGTGGCTGGAAGTTGAGGTTCATCAAGTTACATATCAGTCGGATAGACTTGAAGTTTACCATGACCATGGCCGGAAGCTCATAGAGCTAGAAGCTGCTTATGCATGCACTTGTAGCAGCGAAGATTTTCGGAAGCGCAGAGATGCTAAGAAAGCATGCGATTGCCGGGCTAACAATGTTGAGGAAAACTTGAGGCGTTACGATGCGATGTTTGACAAATATGCTCCCGGTGAGGCAGTCGTCCGCCTTAAAACTGGAGTTGATTTGCCGGACCCAGCTATGCGGGACTTCGTGATAATAAGAATAACCGAAGAGGAACACCCTAGAATCAAGGGCAACAGAGTATATCCATTATACAATTTTTCCGTCTCCATTGATGACCATCTTATGGGCGTAAGCCACGTCCTCAGAGGTAAGGACCACATTATCAACACCAAAAAACAGGGTTTTATCTATGATTACTTCGGATGGCAAAAACCAGAATTCATCCACTATGGCTTGCTTCAGATAGAGGACCTTGAACTTAGTACGTCTCTTATGGCCAAGGGGATAAGCGAAGGTGAATATTCAGGCTGGGAGGATGTGCGGTTGGGGACGCTACGGGCCCTTAGACGGCGGGGCATCCAACCGGAAGCCGTCAGAAGAGCCATCCTCGATGTCGGAATAAAAGCTACGGACATAAGCTTCAGCTGGAAGAATTTGTATGCCCTAAACAGGGAAATCATCGATCCAATCGCGGATAGATATTCCTTCGTGGCAGATCCAGTAGAGCTAATAATTGAAGACTGCCCTTCGATGGAAGTTCATGCGCCGCTCCATCCTGACCACGCTGAAAGGGGGAGTAGAAACATAACTATCGAGGCAAAGGACGGTAGGTCGAAATTGTATGTATCGAGCGATGACGCCAAGAACCTCGCAGAAGGGACCTTCGTAAGACTTATGGAAGCCTTCAACGTGGTCATAGAGAGTAAAAACCAGGTTGTTACAGCCCGTCACCACAGCAGACCTTTGGAAGAAGCAAGGCGCAGGAAGGCAAGACTCATACAATGGGTTCCCGAAGATAGCTTCAGGGTCACGGTGGTCTCCTCAACAGGGGATATCAATGGGCTAGGTGAGAAAGGACTTGGCAGATTGAAGGCGGGGGATTTGGTCCAATTTGAAAGGTTCGGATTCGTCCGTATAGACTCAGTAGGTGAAGAAATTAAAGTGTATTTCACCCACAAATGAGACTTATAGCACAACTTATGCTATCCTCGGCGCAGTTACGTATATTAATATTGAAAATAGCGTCCAAAGCAATAGGATTATTAAATTTCTCATGATTTCACTACATTCCTACAGGTTTGGCTTAAGTTTTACGGAGCATGATTCCTTAGAAACTTTCGAATTGAAGGACAGTAAGCTTTAATTAGGCACGGTGTATGCCAGCGTTTTTGAGGTGATAAAACCATGTTGGATTTCACGTATTTTCGAGTCTTCGTAAAGGAAAACCCCGAACTCATCAAAGAACTTTATCAACAGGGATTTCTCAGCTCTGGCGAGATAAGGTTAGTTGAGGACGCAGTACCAGGTATATTCGGACACGACAACGGCTAGTCGAAATAATTTCATTCCGGCTGAATATTCAATCGAGGATTACCTCACAATAAATAACTTAACTAGGAAGAAACTTGACTTTAAGTGATCAAACTGAGACCTTTTGAATCTTATCTAAGACTCCTTTCTGATCGGCGTAATAATCCTGTATCCAGCTGTATACCTCGATTTGCCTGTTTATCTCGTTTTCTACCAAGTGATTCAACAGAACTGCTCGTTCATTCAGTTCGATGTTGAGGGTGTCTACGGGTATCCCCGTCTTTTTGGATATCTCTTGCTTGATCACGCTGGGCGTGCCAGTGGATGTTAAAACATCCCTCGTTGGATCATATTGGAAAATATTATTCAATAGGGTTTTCTCTCCTTCTGTGCCGCTAATTTCGGCTATCTCGGTTATCCTCCTCCGGGTCTTGCCGCCAGATGTGAACAGGGATTGCATGATTATCAAGTCTATATTATGGATCATGACAGGATGAACGTTCATAGGGGGGCTCGTTAACCGTAGTATGCTCTCCTTGGCGCTGTTGGCATGGAACGTGGACATGGAGCCGTCGTGTCCTGTATTTATGGCGGCGAAAAACGTTTCAGCTTCTGTGCCTCGCAACTCTCCTATTATTATCCTATCTGGGCGCATGCGTAGAGCGTTCTTTAAAAGCATGTCCATTGTTATCTCTCCGCCCTTAGGCCCCGGTGGCCTTGTTTCTAGGCATATCTTGTGCTTAACAGGCAATTGGAGTTCGATGGTATCTTCAATTACGATGACTCTTTCCTTCGGGTGGATGAACATGCCCAAGCAATTCAGCGTCGTAGTTTTACCACTCCCGCTTCCACCGGCCACTAGAATGTTGCTAGATTTGAGACCTAGGCCATCAATTGCGAGCCATAGGAACGCAGCCGCTTCTAAGCTGAGTGTGCCGGATTTAATGATGTCCACTATGGTTAGAGGTTCTGAGAGAAATTTTCTGATGGTGAGGGAATGACCCTGTAGAGTCACGTGGGGAAGGGTGGCGTTGACCCTAGAGCCGTCGGGCATTCTGGCGTCGAGGAGTGGATGATCTGAGTCAACTACTCGTCCGCATTCATTGGCAATTCGTTGGATTATCGTCTCCAGTTCTGATGGGTCCTCGAAGGTCAAGTTTGTTTCACACATGCCAAACTTACGGTGATACACGTAGACAGGTTGCCCTGTGCCTAAAACCAGGATTTCTTCTAAGTTGTCGTCACTTACAAGGGGCTGTAATCTGCCGTAGCCGGTGTCCCCCCCAGGTTCATCATAGTTGTTTAAGTTCCTGATTCTGTAGAGGGGCTGAGTTTTGCCTTCAGATATCACGTATTCCTCCCCAGTCTCCAAAACTCCTGTACCCGGCACCATAATCTTTCCTTTGGACAGCGGCAGATATATTTAGGGTTTCATTTGTGTAAACGTTAATTGCATTTGTGTATAACTATGATAGTCCCCTCAGTCGGGTCTAAATGAGCAAGTATTTCACGAAAAATGACGCCGTGAGTTCTATTTAACTTCCTCATCTATCCATTTCAAATATTCATCGCTACCATCCACGATTGGGAAAAC
This sequence comes from uncultured archaeon, assembly GCA_965370755.1. Lineage (GTDB taxonomy): Archaea > Hydrothermarchaeota > Hydrothermarchaeia > Hydrothermarchaeales > JAZGAD01 > CBDUVV01. The sequence continues at coordinate 4,592 of CBDUVV010000092.1, forward strand.
GACGATGGCAGGGTTTTCATAGCTGTGTATGCTTTTAACAAAATCTATAATTTCCCTTATTTTGTCCTTCCTACTCTTTAAGAACAACAGGGCTTCGTTGTCCTTTTGGACCTCTCCTTCCCACCAGTACACAGAGCTTATCTTATCGACAATATTGGCGCAAGCGGCTAATCGACGTTTAACGACTTCTCCAGCGATACGTTCAGCTTCTTCGACATTAGAGGCAGTTATATAAATGGAGACATACTTGAAAGAAAAAGAAATCTCTGCCATAGTTAAGTTTTCAGTGGTGGAGGATAAAAAAGGTTAGCCTCATGGAATTAATGTTGGTCGTTGGCGTCATAATAGCCATTTGGTTGTCAATCGTTGCCCTTGTTAAAACGGGCAAGCTAGACGCTGAAGTCCACGCCATCTTGATTATCTTTAGGACCGGAAAGGGCATGGGTTTTATATCCCGTGTCGCCAGAGCAAAGAGGTTTTGGCGGGTCATTGGAAATATAAGCGTCGTTATCGGCATGTTGCTGATGGCCCTTGTTGTCTACTCCATAGGATATTTACTTTATTCCAAGTACTTTATTGGAATCCACGTTCCGGGATTCCAAGCAGTCATACCTGGGGTTACAATACCCTTCGTTTATGGAGTTATAGGCCTGATAACTGTTCTCTTTGTTCATGAAATGTCTCACGGAATTCTTGCAGTTGTGGAAGGAATTCCTTTAAAGAGTTCCGGAGTGGTTTTTCTTACAGCCATACCGATTGGTGCCTTCGTTGAGCCCGACGAGGACGAGTTGCAGAGTAAGCCAAGGATGAATAAGCTAAGGGTCTATGCCATGGGTTCTTTTGGGAATATGGTGCTTTTCCTGCTGGCCCTTATGACGATATACATGTTTCAAGGATACTTCTACGGCGAGCCCCAAATAGAGATAGCGAACGTTTTAGAAGGCTCACCAGCAGACGGAGTCCTTGAAGGGGGAATGGTAATCCACGAAATCAATGGAAATACTATTACAACGAGGGAAGAATTTCAGGAGGCTACCAAGGATCTCAAGCCCGGTCAAGTTTTGCGCTTTGTAACTGATAAAGGCACCTTTAACTTGACAACCGCTCCGAACCTAGAGGATAAAACAAGAGGATATGTTGGCATCATTGTCCAAGTCGCCCCC
>CBDUVV010000093.1:0-5736 GCA_965370755.1 uncultured archaeon
CCACGCGGGTCCAGGAAAGATATGATCCAAGAGGCAGGGCGTATTTCTGGATCGATGGCGACGCCATATATGACACGGAGGAGGGAACCGACGTTCACGCGGTTCGGAGGGAAAAATGCATATCCATCACGCCCCTAAAGCTCGATTTCACGTCCCATGAATCCCTGGATAAACTGAAAGCGCTTGAGGGGATCCTGGAAAAGTGACGCCAGTTTGCTACTGGAATATTGACAGTGCGAACGTCTATTAGCAACAATTATATCCTCAGAATTCGACTTTACAAGAAGCCCGCTTAGTATAGCTTGGATAGAACGTGGGGTTGCGGACCCCTTGACCCGGGTTCAAATCCCGGAGCGGGCATCCTGATTCTAATGTAAAAACCTTGTCCATATACTAGCTACGTAATGAAGGCTTGCGACATTAACGATGGACTCAATGTATTTATTAACCATTAAAACAGGGCTAAATAAAAACACGGCAGGTGGTAAAAAATGAAGAACGAAGTTATAGATAAGTTCTCAGCACTAATGACAGCATCTTTCGGGCTTGTAGCTGCATTGGCATGGAGCGATACAATCAAAGCTGTTATTAAGGAGTATTTCGGAAGACCAGATGCAGTAAAGCCAATGATAATCTATGCCGTTACAGTGACACTTTTCGCAATCATTGCAACTAAGGTTATAGCAGATGTACCTGCAAAAGCCAAAGGAATAGATTTTTGATTGCTCCAAGCGTTTGTCTACCCATAATAAAATCGGATTGTGTTTACAACATGCTTAATTCCACTTTTTGGTGATCCAGATGTCGAAGAACGTTTTAGTACTCGGACTAGTCTTTTTGGCCCTACTTAATCTCGGCTGCCTTGAAGCCCGTGACGCACCCAGAAAGGCACTGCTATCTGAAGATGAAGTACCGTGGACTCCGCCTAACGTATCAGGAGACTTGGAAAGAGCACAAATCGACTATAATACCGGGATTAATATGATAAAAGAGAAAACAAATAGAATCGACGCTTTTTATTCATATGGGTCAGGGCAGAAAATGGACCGAGAGGAATTTGATACCTGGCTTGAGACCCTCAGAAAACTCACTGAAGAATTTGTCGTGAGAAATAAAGACGCTATTTACAGCGGAAAGAACTACGTATATTTGTTAACAGAAAATATCGATAGCTTAGACCCGGGGGCGGTTCAAGATGAAATTGAGGGAGTTAACAAAAACATGGTCATTTTTCAAGAGGATATTGACACCATGATCAACTCATATAACAAAGATGTCGAGGCTTTTAATAATCGTTATGGGGCCTAATTTGTATAAAAAAAAACTAAATCGCACGCTTTATAATGCGTTTTATCCCCGGTTTTTAATTGAGAAGTCGAGATGCTTGAGCTCTATAAACAGGCGATTCCCCAACGATCTCCCCTCTTAACCCTCCCCTGCTTCTACAATACCTTTTGTGGAGTAAAGTAATTAAGAAATCAAGCGGTAGCCCTTTTTTTCCATAGCCATGGGAACTCGTTGTCAATGGAATTTGCAAGTATTATTATCCCAATCGCGAAGAAGACCGCCACGTTGAAGTCCACCAAGCCCGTTTCAATTCCTACCAAAGAGTAAGCCATAAGCAGGGCGAAGATGGCGGTGACGAGAGTACTTTTTGTCTGCATCATGGCGCGATGGGCTGCGCCCAATAGCAGCCCGAGGGCGAGGGCGAACATGATTATTCCTGGTATCCCAAAGTCAAGGACTACGGTACCAAAGAGAGTTGATGTCATAGAAACGCCTCTCACGCCGAACATCCTGGCTACGATGGTTCGCGGCCCTAATTGTGAGCCCGGTAAGGGTAAGAATGATGAGAAAGTCGCAATGGCAACCGAGCCCCTGTTAATCCCGAAGTACCAGAACCTGTTGACTAACCAATCGTATACACTCAAGGTTAACGCCACCCTCTTCCCTATAACCTCGATGAAGCCAACGAAGCTCCCCTGTTGCAACGCTCTCAAATAACCGAATGAAGATATCCCCAATAACGAAACGAAGAACGCCATGACTATCTCCGTAACGCCTACGATCCTCGTGTAGTACATGGCGATGGTGCATCCCAGAAGGGCGACCAACATCTGGGTCCTGTAACCGAGAAGGGACATGAGCAGTGCGACGGCGATGGTGGTTAATACCGCGTAGGACCTCGCATTGTTTTTTGTGATGCTACCATCGCGCATCTGATTGCCGATCAACGATATGGCGATGATGCTCCCGGGAACAGTAAGGGAGGCTATCATGGTGTAAGTTACATTTAGATATCGTCTTGCGAGGGGTTTGAACAAGGGTATGGCATCGACGTAAAGTAGATCCAAGAACAGAAAGAAGACGCCGAAGCTGAGAAGAAAGATCGCCAGCCTGCGCGATATTCCATCGAGGTAAACCTCTTTGAACTCCAGTCTCTTTGCCACTGTTGCTCCCGCTATAAAAGAAACTATACCTATTCCAATGGAAGCCAAAGCGAGGGCCGATAGCCTATACGTCCCTATCCCAACGAAGGCGAAGAACGTGAGGGGAAAAATGAACACTGGGTTGAATATGCCGATCTGGGCAAGCCAACTTGACTTCACCCGCTCATTGGTCGAATCCAAAAGTCCCCAAAGACTCTCGGGATAGAGCCTCAACGTACTTCGTATCAACCTGTAGAAAAAGGACCTGTAAAAGGCGTTCTCAAGGAATGATAAAAAAGCTAACAAAATGGCGATGCTGCGGCTCGACGCTATGGATATTCGAAAGAAACTTCCGGTCCCGAAAAGAATCCCTAAAATCTTGCTCGTCATAGGAGCTCACTTACGCTGGCCACGTGGTATTCTCCCACGCCGGTTAGGGGGCCTGGCGGATCTATGAAGCCGAAAATGAACGTAGCCTTGCCCATGGTTAAACCATCACTTTCAATGTTCAGACTCATGAGCTCTGATAATTTCACAAGGTTCACTCTGAATAAGGACTCGTCGACCCCGCTGCCGAGGATAGGCGTTGACTTGACTAGATAGAGTTTTTCAAGTTCGTTATGGATTTCCTTAGTTCCCTTTACGGGTTTTTTGAAGGATATATCAGAGGTAAGAAGCAGGTGGTCGGCCCCAAGCTCCTCCTTCCTAGATTCGAGATAACTCAGAAATTCTTGATAGGAGGAGAACCCCTTGGGGTCTGAGTGGATAAGAACAACGTAGTTATCCAGGGGTTTTAAAGTCATCTCGGAAACAGCTATGTCTTCAAGGTACGCCATGCTGCCGCCGAGGCGAATTAATTTACCGTCTTCGAGTTTCATGACAAATGATCCCCCTGAAGTGGAGAGAAGAAGTCCCTTCGAATGGAATTCGGCCTCGTCTGCAATCCACTTGCCCGTAACATCGGCCTCCATCAAAAATCCCTTGGAGTCCAACTTTTGAAATGCTTGTATAGCGTTATACATCTCCTCACCGCCGAAGGTGAGGTCCTTAGTTAGGATCTGACTCGCGAAGGAGAACACTATGAACCCCACAACTAACAATATCATGAGGTCTATGAAATTTATTCCAAGGACTTTGCCTTCTTTTGCATTAATCGGCTTCATTTTCGCTACTTTTCCTTGTCACAACTATGAATGCCAAGTTTATCAGGAGTATGGTGAAAAAGGTCAACTTGAAGACATTATTGAACCCTATCACATGCAAGTAGGAACCACCGAATAACCTGTACATTATCCCCACGAAGAGGAAATAGAGCCAATCGAGGGGAAAGAGGAATTTCTCGAAGAAGGCTCTATAGATCAGAAATATGTTGTATTTGCCTAGAAGTTCTAGGGCAAAAAGAAGGTAGAGTACTATCATCTGCACAAACGTTAGGCCCACTGCGATGCCAAGTAGCTCCAAAGCTCTCTCGACCTTCGTTTCACTAATACCAAAATCTGTCATAACCCTCGATTTTGTCTAATCGGCATTAAAAGCTTTCTACATTACTCGTAGAGATAACCGAGCTTTCTGCGGATGTAGTATTCGGCATCGAATTCATCCGTAGAGACCGCTACATAATAGAAGAATACGCCTTTTTGGATAATGGTAGCTTGATAAGTTCCCCCATCCAGCCTGTTGTAGACAGTAAGGGACTTTCCCTGGCTTGTGAAGGTCTTTTCAAATAGGTTGCCTCCGCTCCTTGCGTACCTGTCGCTGACTGCTGTCAAGAAGGCCTCAGCGTCTGCGGCTGTCTCGAATTTGGACACGTATATCTTACCACTTGGAAGAGTGTAAGTCGCCTTGATGTCGCCCATGTAGCCAGCTGTCTTACTGGGGTATTTGATAGTAGTCGTATACTCAGAATCTGAAATCACTGCAGTACTTTTTGCGCCTTCAGGTATTACATCGCGAGCGGACGTACTCGAAGATAGGAAATCCACATCTTTAGTGACCATTGGAATCGGTTGGGTTTCGGGCTCTCCGTCAAAAAGGAACTCCATGTTGGACTTTATGTATTCTTCAGTTGTGAAATCCTCAGCGCTGACGCTGACAAAGTATATGAATAATCCCCTTCTAGTGACGGTGCCTAGGTACTTGTTAAATTCGATCTTGTGATAGACCTTGAGGGTTTTGCCGCCTGCGCTAAGGGTTTTCTCAGTGAGGGGTGTACCCTTCCAGGAGGCCTTCTGCACTATTGCATTAAAGAAGTCCGCAGCAACATCTGTACTCTCGTATTTCAAAACGTAGACACTTCCAGTGGGCGTCTTGTAAGTTGCCTTTACGCCTTCCACCATGATGCCAATCCTAGGTGGAAACTGTAGTGAGAAATCATAATCCGTATCTGTCAAGGGCTGGACCTTACTGGCTCCCTCGGGGATTATCTCCGAAGGCGATGTGGTTTGGAGGGAATACTTGCTCGGCGGTAGTGTAGGGGGTGGAGTGGTTGGAGCAGGAGTTGCCTCAGGTTGAACGGGAGGTTGGGTCGTTGGTACGGGCGCAGTTGTAGCGGCTTCAGTGACCGGTGGGGCGGTTGTGATCTCCGGTGGCTCAGTGACCTCTGGGGCCGAAGTTTCCTCCGGTCCACCAGTGCAGGCACTAAGCAACAGAATGAAGATTAAAAATAATGATGCACCCTTTTCCAAAGTATCTGCCTCCAGTTTAAAGTTCGAGCTTTCCTCTATTTATAGTTTCGCAAATCTCACTACGTCCTGCTGGAATCTCTCCTCATCATATATGTTGTAATCGAAGTTCATGGGCCGCCTTTCCATCTCCTTGAAGCCTTCTTTTCGTAGGATCTCCTCAAGGGCCGTTCCGTTGAAGGTATCCTCGTATAGAGGACGCCAGATGGCGACCTCCCAAAGGTCCTGAGGATAGAAATCCCCAATCTCACTCAAGGGTTTAATCGGCTCCAAGAGGAGGAGTTCACCCTCTTCCCCCACCATCCTTGCAACCCCTCTGAGCACTAAGTGTAGATCATCCACGTATTCCAATAATGCGTCGCATATTACAAGATCAAAAGACTTGTCTTTGAAAGGTAGCCCGGATTCAACGTCGTATGCCACGAATGTACCTTTTCCTAGCCAATCCATGGTTCGACGCAGCATCGAAGGGGATATGTTTCCGCATGTCAGTGAGCGCTTCTCCGAAATGGCCCGGAGGTATTCCTTTATTCCAGTAGCTACATCTAGCACTTTTCCGTCTGTACTTGAGGCCATCTCCTCGAAGTTCTTCAGCCTTGCGTTTCCGATTCCCCCAGGTTCACTCC
>CBDUVV010000094.1:0-5685 GCA_965370755.1 uncultured archaeon
ATCAAGTGCAACTGATAACGGGAAGCCAGCCATCGTATTCATCCTCAGATTGTAACCTTATACAACGTCTCTCATCTTCAAAACTTTTTGTGCTAACCAGTCATACACCAAGCCCCAGGGACCGAAGATGGCGAACTGCTCCAATAAGTTCTTCCTTCGTATTCATATCGAATTCAAGACACAGCAGACGGGGAGAAGAGGCATCCAATACCGCTTTAAAATCCATGTTGCCGCGGCCAGGCGGTTTTGAATCGGTGTCCCGCAAATGAAGTTCACTGGTTTCACTTCCCAGATCGCTGAGTGTATCAACCACGTCGTCGCCAGATTCTTCGATATGCCAAGTGTCGGCGGCCAGGCCGACGTTGTCTCTGTCGATTTCCTTAACCAGCCCGGAGACTTCTGGCAGGGAAGGCAGAAAACCCGTTTGTTTGGGCGATAGTGCTTCGATCAAGATATTCAAGTGGGTCTCTTCTGATATCCTCTTGTAGTTCTCTATGCATTTTTCCCGTGGTCTTTCTGCTACGTCAAAGCCATAGGAAGGTACTGTTAGCACGTAGTCCGCGCCCAACCCTTCTGCAATTCCAATGGTGTCTAATACGTGCTCATGAGCGGCCTCCCGCAGTTTCTCCTCCAGATTCAACCACTGGAGCTCGTGGAGTTGGTACGCCTGAACCTTTTTTACCTCGACGTTATAGGAATCTAGAGTGGATAGATCTTTAGGACCCGTGTTGACAAGTTCCATCCAGAGGCCTAAGGACTCAAGGACTGCGAGCTTGTCCTCAAGTCTACCACCGAGACACTGTTCCGAACAGCCCAGCGAGTTGGTCATAGGATATCAGTGTCCTCATCGGAATATGGGGGCGTACTGCAGCATATGAGCACTAGTTCTTCTCCAGAAGTGTTTTCGATGTAGTGCTCTGTCCCGGGTGGTATGAGTATTGCATCATGAGTACTGACGTTAAACTCCTCTCGGGCCAGATGCATTTTCCCCCTGCCGCTTAGGATGTAGTAAATCTCTTCTGATCGTTTGTGTAGGTGTTTAAAGGTCCGGGTGTCCGGCGCTAAACTAGCCTCTGCTAAACTTTGTTTTACCGATGGCGTGTTTCTGGGATGAACTATCTCTCTTATCGTGGACCCATCGAGGGTCACAAAGGGCTCCGCGTCCTTTCTATTTCGCACGGTCATACGAAATATCCTCAACTTTTCTGAGATAACATCTTTTTGGTTCGTTTTAAACCGAGGGAAAGAAATTGAATCAAAAGTCTTTTCTAATGATTGCTAAGATAAACGTGTACATGAAGAGAACCGAAGTCGGTGTTTGCGTTCCAGGCTTTCGGGCCGGGGGTGTGAAAAGGAAGGATGACTATGGTGTCGCCCTTATAGTCAGCGATGCCGAGGTGAATTCGGCCATGATGATCACGTCGAACAGAGTGAAAGCTGCTCCCCTTCTCGTATCGCTGGATCACTATAAAGCCGGCAATATTCGAGCTATAGTCGCCAACTCGGGATGTGCGAATGCCTATACTGGAGATGCTGGCATAAACGATGCTAAGAGAATGTGTAGCTTAGCTGCAGAGAAACTCGAGCTTGATGCTGAAAATGTTCTCGTTGCCTCAACAGGTCTCATTGGCAAAAGACTCGACATGGACGTCATAGAAGAGGAATTAAAGTCCCTTAAACTTGGGCGATCTAAAGTGGCTTCTTTCGGCGCTGCCAATGCGTTAAAGACAACGGATAAGTACCCCAAAATGGTTTCGGTTAAAACAAAATTAGCCACCGGTGAGGTCATCGAGATTGGTGGTATTGCTAAGGGCGCCGGGATGATAGCCCCCGACCTAAAGCACGCTACAATGCTCTGCTTCATCACTACTAACGCATACGTGCCCGAGGAAAAGATGAAGGCGTCATTGGAGGAAGCTGTTGCCCAGAGCTTCAATATGACCATCATAGATGGAGACACCAGCACCAACGATATGGTTGTACTCCTAGCTAATGGCAAGGCTGGCAACAGGGATATCGATGAAAATTTCCAAGAGGCCTTGAACTTCGTTACAAGTGAACTAGCCATGCTCATGGCCATGGACGGCGAGGGCGCCACGAAATTCCTCGAAGTAGAAGTAAAAGGCGCTAAGACAAAGGATGACGCGATCAAGGCGGCAAAGTCCATAGTTTCCTCGACCCTGGTAAAGACAGCTTTCTTCGGCGAGGACCCCAACTGGGGGAGAGTAGTGGCGGCCCTAGGATATTCAGGCGCAGATTTCAATCCAGATGATATAAGCCTCACGTATTCCTCCAACAAGGGGGACGCGGAGATTGTTAAGAAGGGCGAGGCGCTAATAGGAGAAGAAAGTATTCTGAAGGTGAAGAAGGTAATAAAGGCCGACGAGATCAGGATAATCATTGACCTAGGTGCCGGCGATAGTAGTGCAGTCGCATATGGGTGCGACTTATCAGTGGACTACGTAAAATTGAACTCGTCGTACTCTACATAATTCCATTAATTCTTTTTCCAAATGGCGAACTTCGAGATGCATAAGCCTTATATTCTATGCACATCCGATTTTTTCCATGGACATCAATAGAGCCGAAGTCTTGGTAGAGGCGTTACCTTACATTCAGAAATTCCAGGGGGCCTACATCGTGATAAAATATGGCGGCCACGCCATGCTTGATGAGAAGGCCAAAGAGTGGACAGTTAGGGATACAATTCTCCTTCGTTACATTGGCATGAAACCTGTCGTTGTCCACGGTGGCGGCCCTGAAATAACCAATGCAATGGAGAAGATGGGAAAAAAGCCAGAGTTTATTGAGGGCCTTAGGATTACTGATGAAGAGACCATGGACATCGCGAAGATGGTCCTCGTTGGAAAGATCAACACTGGCATAGTATCAATGATCGACACCATGGGCAGTAGCGCCGTAGGGCTTACGGGCAAGGACGGCAGCCTGATAGTCGCCGAGAAAAAGCCCCTTCAAAAAGTGGTGAGCGGCGGCGTTGAAAAGGAGGTGGATCTGGGATTGGTAGGGGAGGCATCGAGGATAAACCCCGAGATCATAGAGACCCTCACGGGACAGGGATACATCCCCGTCATCTCACCTATAGGCCTAAGCAAAGATGGGGCCAGTCTCAATCTGAATGCAGATACCGTGGCAGGTGAGATAGCCGCTGCTCTCAAGGCTAAGAAACTAATAATCCTCACGGACGTGCCAGGCGTTCTGAAAGACGTTGAGGACACGAGTAGTTTAATAAAGGAGATAAAGGCAGCCGATGTTCCTGATATCATCAAGAAGGGCACTGCGCAGGGCTCGATGATTCCCAAGGTGAAAGCTTGCGTAAAGGCCATAGAAGGCGGAGTCGAAAAGGCTCACATCATCGACGGGGGTGTGAAGCACGCCATCTTACTTGAGCTCTTCACCGACGAGGGTGTTGGCACCATGGTCAGGTGAATTAGTAGTCACCCCATTACTGTGGAAGGAAATCCTTGGCCTTTTTTAGAATTTCTTTGGCGTTCTTGTAAGGGAGCCATTCGAATCCGATGTGCTCGCAGGATAGCTTGACTTGAAATGTCAGTGGTTTGAATAGATTTATATTAGCTCTTCTTTCCATATTATTCGTCATGGAAGTTAAGGAGATAGAGCTCAAGGGGCATATTATAGATTCTTTCATCCTGCCAAAAGTATTTGACTCCATAATGGACTTGGGTGGGGAATTCGAGGTGCTCCAGTTTGAAATAGGAAAGAAGAAGGACGAGCCGTCCTACACTAAAATCCTAGTGAAGGGGAAGGATGTTGGCCACTTAGACAAGATACTGGGCGAGCTCCACAAACTGGGGGCTAAACTACCCGAAGTAGAAGCCTTAGAAGTGGAGGCGGCGCCAGCTGATAGAGCCCTGCCTAGGAACTTTTATTCCACAACTAACCACCCCACCTACGTTCTCGTCGATGAACGTTGGATCGAGGTTCGTGAGATGCAGATGGACAAGGTAATAGTGGTAGACATGGAGAAAAAAAAGGCTGCATGCAGGCCCATTAGTGATGTCAAAAAGGGGGAGCAGATCGTTGTGGGTAAGAAGGGTATACGCGTTGAGCCTCCCGCTAGGCCTAGGGGATATTCGGTCTTCGAGTTCATGAGGAGTTCAGTCTCCTCAGAGAAACCCACGTCCTCGATGGTTAGGCAGATCGCTGAGGAAATCATTCGGGTTAAATCAAGGGGCAAGAAGATATTGGTCGTATCAGGACCTGCCGTTGTGCACACTGGAGCGGGCCCGGCTCTCGCAGGACTCATTAGAGACGGATTCGTTGACGTGCTCTTCGGAGGCAACGCCGTAGCTGTACACGACATTGAGAGCCAGCTCTACGGGACGTCTCTGGGTCTGGACCTCGATACAAACAAGCCTGCTGAGGGCGGCCATAGAAACCATCTTTATGCTATTAACGAAGTGATGCTGTCCGGGTCAATAGAGAATCTCGTTAAAGAGGAAAAGATTAAAGGCGGTATCATGTACGAGACCGTGAAGAAGGGCATACCCATGGTGTTAGCAGGTTCCATAAGGGACGATGGGCCCTTACCCGAGGTGATAACCGACGTAGTGGAAGCCCAAAGGAAGATGAGGGATCATCTTAAGGACGTGGAACTTGTCCTCATGCTGGCCACCATGCTTCATTCCATTGCCGTTGGTAATCTCTTGAAGTCCACCGCTAAGACCATCTGCGTGGACATAAATCCTGCAACAGCGACGAAGTTGACCGATCGGGGGAGTGCCCAAGCGCTGGGCATAGTTACGGATGTGGGTGCTTTCCTCCCAATGTTAGCTAGTGATCTGGCGAGGCTCGAGTCAAAGAATTAGGCAGCCGTGGTCTAGTTGGTTAGGACTAGGGCCTTCCAAGCCCTCAAGCCGGGTTCGAATCCCGGCGGCTGCATATATTTCAACAAAGGATTACCGATACGATTGTCTTAACGAACCAAAAGTGCCTAATTCCTCAGTGCATTCCAAGAGCCTTCAAGATGAATTCGAAAGAATCCGGCTCAAAAAATACTAAAAATTGCCCACCAAGGATCTGAGGGGGCAAGGTGAACTCGGTTTCTAGGATTACGGCATGTTTCATGGTCTTGCTCACCTCATCTAAGACATTGTCCACTAACTTTTCAGCCGTGTCATGGATCATATCTGGAACAGAGGGTATTAGGGTGGATCCCAAGAAAGTGCTCAACGCTGTCAAATATGCGCTGGCCAAGATGTTTCCTAATTCTTTGAGAGCCGACTCCCTGTCCGGATCAATCTCCGTCGATTCATTTTCCGACCTAAGGAGGGTGTCTGCCAGAAAGAGGGCCTGCTCCGTGTTAAATGAAAGGGTCATGCTACCCTTGGCCTCGCCTAGAATCTTGAAGTTTATACCCACTACCTGGGTTTCCGCGCCTCCAAGGAATTCTGGAATATCTTTTATTTCTACCATGGAAACTGTGGGGACACTTATGAAGACTTTTTTGCCAAGCATTTGAGCCAGGGCAGTTGTGGCGTGACCTGCACCGATGTTTCCCACCTCTTTCAAGGTGTCCACTTGTGCGTCGGTTAGCTCGTGTGGTTCCATTTTTTTTATCACCTCTGCTCTACAATTCGGGCGATTATCGATGATCAGGCGCTCCAGGGAGAGCACGAAGACCGGCGGCCGACCCGCTCGTCTCAG
>CBDUVV010000095.1:0-5578 GCA_965370755.1 uncultured archaeon
ATGCCAAGGCCTATAACAAGGACGCTAGAATCGACGGTGTGAGGGTACAGACATTCTACGAAGGAGGAACCGAAGTGATCCTGGGATTGACCAGCGATGAAGTCTTCGGCTATGCGGTAATGTTCGGCTTGGGTGGAATACTCACAGAAGTACTAAAAGACGTAACCCACAGGATTACACCCGTAGATGAGAGCGAAGCTTCAGAGATGATAAAAGAGATCAAAGGAAGTCCAGTGTTGACAGGTTTTAGGGGGAGCGAGCCCAAGGACATAGAGGCCCTAGCAAAAGCAATATCCGCCTTTTCGAGGTTAGGGGACAAGATGGCGGTAAAAGAGGCTGAAATCAATCCTCTACTGGTGTTCGATGAAGGAGTCGTCGCGGTAGATGTGAGAATTATACCTGTGATAAAATGAGAGGGGAAGCTAAAAAGAAGGTGGCGGGAGGAAAGCTCATTGAAGTCGAAGTCACATACGACGAAGAAATAGAGAGCGCCATAATCTCAGGGGACTTCTTCCTGCATCCCGAAGAAGGTATAGAGGACCTAGAAAAATCGCTCGTCGGCCTCGAAAAAGATGCTACAATAGAAGAGATAAAGACCCGGCTTGAGGATGCCATAAAGAGAAAGAAGCTGGAGTTAATCGGCTTCGCCTCCGACGACTTAGCCGATCTGGTAAAGGATGCGCTCCCATGAAATGGAGGTTTATAGCTCTTACAGAGAACTCTGCGGCTATGAACATGGGCATAGACCAAGCGATACTTGAGGGGATATCGGCTGGCACATCTCCGCCCACAGCACGGTTCTACAGATGGAATCCTAGCGCCGTTTCCATAGGTAGATTCCAAAGGCTCGACCAAGTTGTGAACCTTGAGAAATGTAATGATCTTGGTGTCGATGTTGTTAGAAGAATCACGGGCGGCGGGGCAGTTTACCATGACAACGCTGGTGAGATAACATACAGTGTACTGGCCCCAGAAAAGCTGCTTCCGAAAGACATCACGAAGTCCTACCAAGAGATATGCGGCTGGATCGTAGATTCCCTAAAAACCCTTGGTATAGATGCCGCTTTCCAACCTATTAACGACATCATAGTGGACGGAAAGAAGATTTCAGGAAACGCCCAAACAAGGAGACGGGGCGTCGTTCTTCAACATGGTACAATACTTTATGATTTTAAGCCTGAGATTATGTTCTCCGTTCTGAGGATAACCCAGGAAAAGATATCCGACAAGCTCATCAAAGCCGTCGAGGAGAGGGTAACCAGCATCTCGCATCTCACTGGCTCGAGTTTTGACGAAGTAGCAAAGGCCCTGTGGGACGGGCTGTCTAAAGGGAAGGAAATCTACGAAGATGGACTCTTAGAAGATGAACTGGCTAGAGCAGAGGAACTGGCATCCAACAAATACGGGAGCCCGGATTGGACCGGTCTGAGGTAAATCCGCCAATACCCTATTTGGGGGGTACCGTTGAATTTGAGTGTTGACGGATCGTGTCCAAATCATTTTTTAATCAAGTTTTCAATCTTCTCAAGCAAAACTTATAAATAAATTAAACTTCTATATTTAATTGGGAGGTGGATAAGTATGGGAATGACATTAGCTTGCAAAGATTTGGGAGTTGAATGCCCCTATGTTGCACATGGTGAGACTATGGACGATCTTATGGCAGACATGGGGCCGCATGCCAAAGAAGTCCACAGCTATACAGACGAACAACTAAATGATCCTAAAATGATGGAAACAGTAAAGGCCAAAGTCAAGCAAGAGTAAAAGAAATTAGTGGGCACCGTTTTTAATTCGGTGCTCCACCGCTTTTTTTTATATCAGTCCTTCCCACTTGTTCTTACCCAAATCCGAAACACGAGTTCCGTAGCTATTCCACTATCAATAGGTCGGGATCTGCAAGCCTTCTTATAACGTCGTTCGTAAAGCGGGCTGCCTCAGCACCATCCACTACTCTATGGTCGAATGTAAGGGACAAAGACAGATTCTTCCTCACCACTATCTCGCCATCTTTCACTACAGGGGCATCTCGTATCTTTCCAACTCCCAGGATCGCTACCTCGGGGAAGTTGAGGATAGGAGTAGCATATGTTCCTCCAATCACGCCGATGTTCGTGATGGTGAATGTCCCCCCTTTGAGGTCCATGAGATCCACCTTCCTCTCCCTAGTTTTTTTGACCAGCGCATCTATCTCCTGGGCTATCTGCAGGATGCTCTTTTGATCACAGCCTTTCACAACAGGCACCATAAGCCCCTCCTGGGTATCCACGGCGATGCCTATGTTGTAGTACTCCTTAAGGACGATGTCGTCGGTCTCCTCGTCTATCATGGAGTTGATATAGGGATGCTCTTTTAGGGCTGCTACCACTGCCTTCACGATGAAAGGCAGATACGTGAGCTTTATGCCCTTCTCTTCGGCCTCTTTCTTGTACTTGCCTCTGACTTCCACCAGGTGGTCGATTTCTAATTCATCCATGTGCGTTACCATAGAGGCCTTCTCCCAGGCTTCCGCCATCTTCTTGGCAGTGGCCCTCCTTATGCCCCTCATTGGAACCCGCTTGACGTGACCGAACATATCGTATTTTCTAGTTACCTTGATCTCGACCTTCTTCTCTCCAGACGAAGCTTTTTCTACGTCCTCCTTTGTTATCCGCCCCCTCTTTCCGGTGCCCTTCAATTTAGAGAGATCGACCTTAAGCTCCTTTGCAAGCTTCCTCACGGCAGGGGTAGCCAAGATTTCAGGCTCTTCCTCATCGGGAGCCTCCTCAAGCTCGCCAACAACAGCGGTTTTACTCGGCTCTTTTTCAGGGGGTTTCTCCACGGGTTTTTCCGTGGGTTTTCCTTCCAATGACTCTCCCTTTTCTCCCACTGTTATCAGGGTATCTCCCACGTTGATTATATCGCTCTCCTTTCCGTGGAGCTTCAAAACGATGCCAGTATAAGGGGTTGGCACCTCAATCACAGCCTTATCGGTTTCGATCTCAGCTATTACGTCGTCTTCCTTGACCGAGTCTCCTTCCTTCACATGCCACTTGACGATCTCCCCCTCAGTAATCCCCTCGCCTACGTCCGGGAACTTGAATTCCTTAGCCATTTTCACCACTCCATGACTTTCTTTATTCCATCAATCACTCTCTCTGGACTGGGATGATAATAATCCTCCGCTTTTGGGAGGGGCACCGTTATATCCCATCCCGCGACCCTCATAACAGGGGCCTCTAAGCTTAGGAGGGCCTTTTCGTTTATGGTGGCGGCTATCTCAGAGCCCACACTGAAACTCTTCGGTGCCTCCTGGACCACAAGGGCTCTTCCTGTCTTCTTGACGGATTTTAAAACCGCCTCCGAATCCCATGGTGATAGTGTCTGAAGGTCAATCAATTCCACGCTGATATCCTCTTCCATCTTATCCAAGGCTTGAAGGGTCGTCCTCACGTGAGATCCCCATGTAACAATAGTGATATCATCGCCTTCCTGAACCAACCGAGCCTTTCCGATGGGCAGTGCATAGGGCTCTTCCGGCACCTCCTCCTTGATTGCCCGGTATACCTTTTTTGGCTCGAGAAACACGACTGTATCAGGATCTCTTATAGAAGAAATAAGCAGGCCTTTTGCCGTACGGGGCGTTGCCGGTACAACAACCTTGAGTCCAGGGACTTGGCAGAAAATAGCCTCCGTACTCTCACTGTGGTGTTCCAGGGCCTTAATGCCACCCCCGAAGGGCATCCTCACCACCATGGGCACAGTATATCTCCCCCGTGATCTGAACCTAAAACGAGCTGCATGAATGAGGATCTGGTGTAGAGCCTGAGGTACAAAGCCCATGAACTGTATCTCCGCAACTGGCCTAAGGCCGTAGGCTGCCATTCCTATTGCTGCACCAACTATAGCACCTTCAGCTAAAGGCGTATCAATTACCCTTTCCCCACCGTATTTATCGATGAGGCCGTCCGTAACCCTGAAAACACCGCCATCTCTACCCACATCTTCGCCGAGAATCACTACTCCCTCGTCTCTCTCCATCTCCTGACTGAGAGCCTGGTTCAATGCAGAAACCATGTTGAGCTTGGCCATCTCATTTTCCCTCCAGGAAGTCTTTTAATTCACCGAGCTGCTCGTCTAAGTGAAGTGGCATCTCCGCGTAGGTGTGGACAAAGATATCCTCGGGTTTTAGCGGTGGAGTAGCCTCGGCCTCTTCTACAGCTTTCGCAACCTCCTGGCGTGCCTTCTCCGTAAGCTCCTTTTCCCAATCCTCTGTCCAAATCCCTTTATCAGAAAGATATGCCTTGAATCTCTTCAAGGGGTCCTTCTTCACCCAAGATTTGAGCTCATCTTCTGTTCTATAGCGTTTGGCATCGTCGGATGTCGTATGATCCCCAAGCCGGTAAGTGTAGGCCTCTATCATGCTCGGGCCCTCTCCCTTTTTTGCTCTATCGAGGGCCTCTGCGGTTGCAGAATACATGGCCAGGACGTCGTTTCCATCGACTTGGACACCATCGAAGCCATATGCAACAGCCTTTTGAGCGAGGGTTTTGCTGGCAGACTGCCTCGACCTCGGTACGGAGATGGCGAACTGATTATTGTAGCATA
Organism: uncultured archaeon; assembly: GCA_965370755.1. GTDB lineage: Archaea > Hydrothermarchaeota > Hydrothermarchaeia > Hydrothermarchaeales > JAZGAD01 > CBDUVV01. Next base: position 4,588 of record CBDUVV010000095.1, read on the forward strand.
TGAAGACATTTGGCGTATTGAATACACCTGCAAAATTTAAGGCCTCGTGGAAATCCCCCTGGCTTGTAGCCCCGTCACCGAAATACGATACTATGGCGAGGTTATCTTTTCTGATGTTCGCAGCCATCCCAAAGCCCACCGAATGGGGCAGGTGCGATCCCACAGGTATGTTTACAGTGAATATCCTAAGCTCCTCAGGTATCCTCATTCCCTCTTCGTGGCCCATCCAATAGAGAAGATAATTTTTCAGCGGCAGTCCTCTTACCAAGTAGGCACCCAAGTCCCTGAAATATGGAAAAATCCAGTCCTTCTCCTCCAAGGCATAAGCACTTCCCACCTGACAGGCCTCATGGCCGATGCCCGGTGGATAGGTCCCCATCCTTCCCTGGCGCTGGAGCTTCACGCACTTGTCATCGACCACCCTAGCGAGGAGCATATTGTAGTAAAGCTCCTTGAGGTCCTTCTCCTTCAACTTGGGCTCAAATTTCTTGTTTACTACCTTGCCATCCTCATTCAGAATTTGGAATATATCTCCCTTCAATGGGTCGAATTTCCCCAATATCAGGATGATCCCTCCATGGCTTTTAGATAAGCTTCTTTTGCTTTATAAGAACTTCTAACAAAGGGAGAAGAGGCCACATATTTGAACCCCATCTTAAGTCCCTTTCTTTCGTATTCTTGAAACTCTTCGGGACTAATGTATCTTTTCAGTGGGATGTGATCGGGCGACGGGCGGAGGTATTGCCCTATAGTAAGAATGTCCACTCCACTTTCTCTAAGGTCGCTCATAGTCTCCATAATTTCAACTTGCTCTTCCCCTAGCCCCACCATGATAGACGATTTAGTTACGATATCATGATCGAGTTCCTTGGCTGTCTCTAGTATCTTGAGGGATGTCTCGTAGTTGAACTTCCCATCTCTAACCTTTTTTTGTAGCCTTTTCACAGTCTCAATGTTGTGACCCATCACTTGAGGCTCAGCCTTAACAACC
>CBDUVV010000096.1:0-5571 GCA_965370755.1 uncultured archaeon
CGAGGTTCCTTCTGCCTTATCCAAGTTCGCACTTTTCATTTATGGCCTCTGATTTTTCTAAAAGATAGAACCTAGTTTTTAGTCTATCAGCCAGCAGTTCTAATACGCTTTTGCTATATAGACCACTTCGCCTGCAGGCCTTCCACAAACTATACAGCCCTTATTGTCAGGCGTTTCTGGCTCTGGGAAAAGGGTGCCCCTCACTTGCGCCCCATCACACTTCTCCTTGACGGTTTCAGCACAATCCTTCCCTTCCATCTCCCGCGAACAGAAAGGCGCCCTGGCTACCATCTTCTTTCGCACAACCTCCACTATGTCCTCCAGTGTATTGGCATCCTTAACCCTGTTTTTGAGATCCTCCTCCGATCTTTGTTTCAAATCCTTGAGAATCTGCATTCCGAGACGCTCGACCTCTTCAACCGACCCCTCCTTCACCTGTTTCTTCTCCCCCGTATCCCTCCTGACTAAAGTGATCTCTCCTCGCTCTACATCCCTTGGTCCCACTTCAATGCGTATGGGCACTCCTTTCATTTCCCAATAATAGAACTTCTCGCCAGGCGTCTTGTCTCGTGCATCGAGCTTCGCTTTTATCCCTGCTTTCTTTAGACTTTCCATGAGCTCCTCGCACTTCTTCATCACGGACTCTTCTTTGCCTTTGTAGACGATGGGTACCACGATGGCTTGAATTGGAGCTATTAGATATGGGATCACGAACCCTTTTTGGTCTCCGTGGATTGAAAACATGGCAGCTGCAAGCCTTGTGGAGACGCCGTAGGACGCCTGGTTGATGTAGTGCTTCTCACCTTTTTCGTCCTCATATTTAATATCGAATGCCCTGGCGAATTTTTCTCCTAAATGGTGGTTGCCCACTATCTGAAGCATCCTGCCATCAGGCATCAATGCGTCCATAACGGTAGTGTAATCCGCCCCGTGGAATTTATCCCATTCCGGCCGCCTCATCCCCAGGCCAGTGATCCCAAGATAATCCACAACTAACTTTGTGTAATATCGCCATACATCCTTGACATGGGAGTCGGCTTCTTCCCACGTCGCGTGGGCACTGTGAGCCTCATTCCAAGGAATCTCTCTCACTCTGATGAGGGACTTGGTCGCCTTGGTCTCGTATCTGAAGACCGTGCACGTCTGATAAATCTTTAAGGGAAGATCAGTGTGGGAACGTATCCACTCCCTGAACATAACGTACATTGGGACCTCACTAGTGGGACGGATGAGCAGTCTAACGTCCAGCTGTCGCTCACCGCCGTGGGTCACCCAGTACACCTCCCCGCTGAAGCCCTTAATGTGTTCCTCCTCCTTCTTGAAGATGTCTTCGGGGATCAATGTCGGGAACAGCACCTTTTCATGTCCGCTCCCTTCCCACATCTCCTCAAGCTCCCCGATGATATTCTCGTGGATCGCAAGGCCGTACGGTAGGAATACATCCATACCCTTCACAGGGTAGCGCTTGTCCACAACCTCAGCTCTCTTTAAGATTTCCTCGTACCAAGTGGAAAAGTCCTCCTTCGGTATGTTGAAGATATTCTTATCGCTTCTTTCTTCACTATTCATGACGTTACCCCAGCGTCAATATTACGGCGTTCCTAGTCCCAGGGCCTATGCCCAGTATGAAGAATACAAACTTAATCATCTTGTAATATAAATCTGCTTCGGGGCCTTCCTCCTTTCTGGTTTCTAGGTAATATATTGCCGCTCCAACCACCACCAATTTAAGGGGGATCATTATGACCGCTGTGCCCGTGAGATTTATTAGATATTCTGGAAGGGGATGCTCCTCGTAGAAACCGTAGAAGTCCATGCCCACGAAGGTACCGCTGGCATCCATGAGATGAGCAAAAATGATGGCTATGTTTGATCTTCGGCTAAACATCTCTAGCACTTCAGTTCTGCGGGCAGTAAAATACAGCAATGCTGTGATAGTGACAGCGATTGATGTTGGATATAAAGCTCTAATTGGATAGGTCATATTTGGGAGGAGTTTTACGAGAAAGTAGGGTATCGTTGCTGTGCCCATAACCAAAGAAGTCTTCCAGTAAGGCCATCCGAGCCTCTTCTCCAGCATTACACCCAGTCCAATAACGATTGCGCCGACAACCAGGCCCAAGATGTAGACCCCGGGGGTTACGCTCCAGAGTTTGCTCTTGGGGTAGACCCCTGCATCTACTAGAAGTCGTATGGTTATCGAGAGCACGATGATTGGGGATATTGCCATGGCAAGGCGTTCGTCGAGGGATATTCTGGTGAATAAGGATTTCGACAAAAGATAAAGCACTGCAAAGAGGATTATTAGGGCTATAACATAGTCCCTGGGTGTATAAAGGGCCATGGACCTTGTTGGTGACATAATTTATATAATATCTCCCATCTATGGAACACCAAATGAAGCCGCGTTTCATGCAGCTCCCGAGGAGCGTACTCGTTAGGGAGGGAGCAATTGAGGATGTTAATGAGATTTGCACCGATCTCAAGCTCTCGGGAAAGGCCCTAGTAATTTCAGATGCCACTACTTACAACATTGCAGGAAAGAGAGTATCGGACATACTGGGTGAGGAGCATGAGGTTGAAGTGGAGCGGATGGATGACGCTACTTTCGATGAGGTGGCTAGAATATCCGACATATCAAAAGATGTTGGCGCTACTTTCGTCTTGGGAGTCGGCGGCGGTAGGGTGATAGACGTGGCGAAACTTGTAGCAAAAGATGGCGGCATGGAATTTCTGAGCGTGCCAACAGCTGCATCCCATGATGGAATTGTTTCCTCCAGGGCGTCGCTTAAGCGCTCGGGGAATACTGCGTCAGTGGCAGCGAGGGCGCCCCTAGGGGTGATAGCTGATACCGAGATAATCCGAAAATCTCCCTATCGGCTCACGGCTAGTGGGTGCGGGGACATAATAGCCAAATTCACAGCTGTGAGAGACTGGGAACTTGCTCGAGACAAAAAGGGTGAGGAATTCAGCGAGTATGCATCAGCCCTCTCCTTGATGTCTGCCAAGATCATAGCCGATTCAAGTGAATCTATAAGCGATGGAAGCGAGACCAGCATTCGAAAGGTGGTGAAAGCCCTGATCTCCTGTGGAGTAGCCATGAGCATTGCCGGTTCCTCCCGCCCAGGAAGCGGATCTGAGCACAAGTTCAGCCATGCGTTGGATGCCATCGCCCCAAAGCCCGCCTTTCATGGCGAACAATGTGGTGTTGGAACCATAATGATGACCAAGCTTCAAGGAGGGGACTGGCAACAAATAAAGAGAGTCTTAGAAGACATCGGCGGCCCGGTGGACGCCAAGGGTCTAAACATCGATCCAGATTTAGTGGTTGAGGCCCTAACGAGAGCCCACAAGATTCGCGAGAGCAGGTACACCATCCTTGGCGATGGACTTGGCCGAGACGAGGCCTTTGAGCTAGCTAGTTCTACGGCTGTGATATGATAACGATCTAGAGTCTCATTTCTGTTTCTTGGACTTCTTTTTGGATTTCGTAGTGGGCTTTGTTTTCTCCTTCTTTTCCCTCTCGAACAACTCTCGGAATTCCACAGCTTGGATCTTATCGAAATATTTCATTACGTCCCTAGATAGTAGATGTTTACCGACTGGGGCCTCTTTCCGGACCCTAGCCACCTCAGAAAGTACGATGACAACTTTTCCATTATCCAGGGTTATCTCGTGCTCATTGTGGTCCGCATACGGGAAGTGTATCTCCGTTAAAAGCCGGATCTTCTCCTCCAGCTTATTCACCTTCTCCTCAATGTTTATCTCGTAGTCTAGGGTCTTCCCGGCGAGCTCGTAATTGAAGTCCACCCTGACTCTTCCACCGCCGACGCTCTGAACCCTACCAGTATTTCCATCGGCCTCAAAGCGCATGCCTGGTACTGGGTTCATCCCCTGGCGCTTGAAGTCCTTTATTGGAACGACCTTCACCAATGATGGGTCCCTCTTACCGTATGCCTTCTCCGGTAGCACCTCTAGGGTCTTGTTTCCCCCTACCTCCATTCCCACAAGGGACTCGTCTACTCCCTTGATTGCATGGCCGCTTCCGATGACCACTGGGATCGGTTTGAACCTTACCTGTGGATCGAATATGCCACTTTCCTTGGCAACCTTTTCAGAAGTCGTGTCAAAGACGACATTGCCGCCCTTGATCTTCCCCGTGTAGTCTATTCTTATGAAATCTCCTTCTTTCAAAACCATGTCGTCATTCTCCCTTTCTCAAATACCATCCGCGGTCCATAAGGTTTTTTATCATGTCATCTTCAACCAAGCCTATGCCCAATGGTTCGCCTCTAGTATTCACCATCAGGCATCGGTCACCCGGCCTGCAGGCCGAGAAATCCACGACGGACTTAGAAAAAACGTCACGTCCATATAAAACTAACTGCTCCGCGTTTTCATCTACTACGACCTTCTTTTCAGTGTGAGACGCCAAAAAGTACGCACCCTCAAGTCCGAGGAAGAACCTCCCCTTTTTTATCTCTCCAATGTACAGGCCCACTGAATAGGGATCCCTTTGCATTGCCTTCTTTACGTTTTCAACCTCGCGGGTTGTCGCATAAACTTCCCGCCTTCCATTCATTGTCATCAGAAGTATTTTATCTCTAAAGAGCTCATTAATGTCCACTCCAAATTCGGTTCCCAGTTCCCTCAAGGAGCGCTGTTCATCAACCCCCAAAGCGATGAATTTCATTTAAACTACCTCCAGCTTCCATTGGATCAAAAGTAGCGTTTAAACTCGTTTGTTTACATAGTGGGCAGAGGAGTCCTGGATACATAGAGAACTAATTTGCCTACTTCGACATCTTCTTTCTGACCCGTTCCATGGTCGCCTCAAAGTCCTCGGCGCGGGACTCATGCGACCTTTCGATCCTGATTGTCGGCGGGGTCATTATCAAATGGTATTCGCTGATACCTGCGATATCCCCCCCCATAGATACGCAGAGGTCCTTCATCTCATCCACAGCGTGCCTGAGCTCGTTCATACTCCGTTCCGCCAAGGGCTTAATATCCATGATGACTATATTCCCGTCACCCAATTCCCTGGCAGCCGCATCAACGTCCACGAATCCCTTAAGCTTGAAAACCTTTAGGTATCTCTCCGGGCCGATGAATCTACTCTCCCCTTCTTCTATTGTAAGCTCTACGTAATCATCCAAACCTGATGCCCCAACCCCTTCCGACCCAGATAATTTCCCAAATATCTCTTTCACGCCCATTTAATGGAACCTCCAATTGGAATTGGTGTCTTGTGCAATATAAAAGTTGCGTGTTTCAGATGTTGGCAGTTATCAACGTCTCGGTGCTAACAATGCCTTCAATCTTTGCTATTGCTTCAGTCACAACTGCTGCAACCTCATCGAGGTCCTTCACATCTTTCATAGTAGCAACGATGTCATATCTTCCGAATACAGCGACGGCATATGACACAGCATCCTTGCTCCGTATAGCCTCTAAAACCCCCTTGGTGGCCCCGGGCTTAGTCTTAATTAACACACCAGCAACAACCATTTATCACACCTCCTTGTTTACTAGACGTATTTCCACGGATATAAAGCTAACTTATCCGTG
>CBDUVV010000097.1:0-5524 GCA_965370755.1 uncultured archaeon
TATCTCAGCGATTACTGGAATGCATCCACTGCCAGTACCGCCACCAAGACCAGCGGTCAAGAAAACAAGATCTACGTCGCTCAAAATGTCCTTCAATGCGGGCTTAGCTTCAACCGCGGATTGCTCCCCGACTTCCGGATATCCACCGGCACCAAGACCCTTTGTGATCTCGTATCCGATTAACACTTTTTTGTCCGATTGTCTCGCTGATAAGTGTTGCTTATCTGTGTTCACCGATATCAGTTCTGCTCCCTTAACTCCCATCTTAGCTAGTCGGTCGATGGTATTATTCCCTCCACCACCACTACCAACTACGACTATCTTAGCTTCTCCAAAACCTTCGCTGAGTATCGAATCGTTTTCGTTCCCAGCGTTCAACCATTCCATGCTTCTTACCCCCTGATTTGTGAATGTGTGAACAGGGGTTGTGAATAAATGGATATATAAAGCTTTCGATTCAGGTCCTGGGAAACCTTTATATATGAACTAAAAATAGTGAACAACGAATAAGTAATTTGTTAATATGTAATTAGATATATAGTGGATAACATGGCTGCAAAGATAAAAATCGAGATACATGAGGGTGGAAAGAAGTCACAATACATCGTCGAGGCGAGCAGTTTCAGCAAGGTTAAAGAGGATATAATTAACCATCTCAACAACTATCGTCCCGAGACTTTCGAGTCCCCGTCCCTAGAGCGTAGCTCCACATTTAAGCCGGAATTTCTTCCGAACTGGCTCTTGGGGGTCAATCTAACTGACTTGAGTCAAAAAGAGAAGGTCTTGTTGATATTAAAAAACAATCACTCAGACCATTGGGTCCGATCACAAGATTTGAAGGTAGAGTATAACGAAATCTTTGGTGAGGATATAAAACTAAGTTCATTATCCACCTATCTTGCGAGACACCACGATGAAGGTGCCCTACGAAGAAGAGGATCTAGGGCGCAACGTGAATATAGACTGCCCCAAGAGGTAGGCCTAGTAGACATATAGATATTATAAGTATATTTTTAGGAAATCCATTATACTATCATATTGGTTTTTCGGCAGGGCTTTCTTCATTACTTTTAGGTGATCTTCGAGCCCTTCTTTCTCTCCTCTGGATAAGTGTATTGCCAGCTCTATCGCCGAATTTAAACCCCGGTTGATGGCCACTGGGGTTGTGGTGTTCACTTGAATCTTTTGGATATTGCATCTGACCTTCGATACATTGGACCTGCCGTGCCTATCCTCGTTTATAGATTCGCTATGTCCTTCGAGTGAGGCCTCAAGGTATGCGCTTGCGCTCCGCAGAAACGGAGCGTTCACTGACCTGCATGGTATAACTTCATCGCCACTAACCTCGGGCTCTGCCCCGCCTTTACTTCCACCCGTTAATGTGGCTCGTAGGAACATCAATGGATCGTGTATTATGTTGATTGCACACCCCCCATTTCGAATCAGATTAGCGTATGTATCATTTCCGACATGGAGCCGCATTGCAACTTCATTCTTCCCGCTGGCTGTTATCCCTATGGGGGCAGCGTTGGGACTTCCATCATCGTTATACGTGGTTACTATGCACTCGGCTATCCCATCTTCCACGATTCCTAGGTCCGTCAACTTCGATCTCACTTCACACTCACCTTACTTTCATTCCGTTAAGGATGGCGACGTACAGGGAGGATGCCACCAGGTCAGCTGTTGCGCCCGGATTTAATCTATTTCCACGGCTTCTTAACTTCTCGTCGAAGGCGCTTATCTTTTCCTCTGGAAGGCCCTCCTTGAGAATTGAGCGTGCTTCCTTTTTGATATCTTGGGCTACTTCGAGTCCGCTCTTTCTAATGATCAGAGAATCCGGATACCTCGATAAGATTTCGAAGAAGGCACGCAGGACACAATTACATACACTCATCCCATTTTCGTATGCTTCGAACAATGCCGGATATCCAACTTCAAAAGTTATCGCCATCTTAGTGACCATTTCCGTTGCAATGGAATCCGCTTCTGATAGACTAAATATTTTGTATAGATTTACGTCCTTAGCTTCGATCTCAGCCTTCGCTGATTCGCTTGCTACATCGTAACGCTGAACATGGCCTAGACCACCCGGATTGGCTATTCGTATTGCTTGGAAGAGCTCAATGGTATCTATGAACGTGCTTTCACGGATCAGTGAGTCTATGTCCTCACGCATAGCACTGTTTTCAATGTCCTTGTGAACGGCCAGCGAGACGCCTGCCGCCGCTGCAAGGGGGACAAGAAGGATGATAGTGCCTAAATTCGTATTACCTCCAGTATGCCAACTTCTGGAGTCCTCGACAGACTTTCTTATCAAGGTGCCAAGATTCAACTCCGAAAAAGGTATTTTCCCGGATCCCACGGCCACACCTCTTTCCGTGGCCAACTTCAACGCTTCTCCGATGCCTAGGGACCCTGCTAAGAAATGCTCATAGCTCGTGTCCTCGAAATCATGGTACCTGCTCACATTACCGGGCTTGGGGCATGTCGCCTCTAGAATGCACGCAAGCTGTCCAGCTGTGACGATATAGCGAACGTCCATGAATTAAGATTCAGCGTAACTATATAAAATTCCTTTTAACGGTATAAATGGCCAAAATATGGGGAACCTTTATATATCCCCCCACTTGAAGGAGCCACCGAGGCTAGAAAGATGGACAAATTCAAAGGCTGGGATTGCTTTATTAGACCCTAAAGGGGTCAAAATATACGATACTACGCTTAGGGATGGCGCTCAGAGCGAAAACATCTCTTTTTCTCTGGAAGATAAATTGGGTATAGCAAAAGCGCTCGACGAAATAGGAGTTCACTACATCGAAGGAGGGTGGCCAGGCTCAAACCCAAAAGACATCGAATTCTTCAAACGGGTCAAAGAGCTCAAGCTGGAGAAGTCTAAAGTGGTTGCCTTCGGTAGTACGAGACGGGCCAGTAAGACAGTAAATGAGGACAGCAACATCGCTTCTCTCCTTGAGGCCGAGACCCAGACTGTGTGTATCTTTGGCAAGAGCTGGGGCCTTCACGTAAGTGAAGCATTAAATATCTCTCTTGAAGAAAACCTGGATTTGATATCCGACACCTTGAAATTCCTCAAAGGGAAGGGTAAGGAGGTAATATACGACGCCGAGCACTTCTTCGACGGCTATAAGAGCAACAGCGACTACGCCTTAAAAACCCTAAAAGTTGCGGAGCAGGCCGGTGCAGATTGGATCGTCTTATGCGATACAAATGGGGGGAGCATGCCCTTTGAAATAGAGGAGATAATGTCCAAGGTGAGGGCCGAAATAAATACACCCCTTGGAATCCACGCCCACAATGACTCCGACATGGGTGTGGCGAACACCATTATAGGGGTAAAAATGGGTGCTGCACAGGTGCAGGGAACGATAAATGGCTATGGTGAGAGATGCGGAAACGCAAACCTTTGCACAGTTATCCCAAATCTTGAGCTAAAGCTTGGAGTGAAATGTCTTGAAGACAAGAAACTGAGAAAACTCACGGAGGTTTCCCGCTACGTTAGCGAGATAGCCAACCTCCCTCACTTCGACAACATGCCCTATGTTGGAAATAGCGCCTTCGCCCATAAGGGTGGAATACATGTAAGTGCCGTTCAGAAGACGCCGAAGACATACGAACATATTGAGCCTGAACAAGTAGGTAACCTGCGCAGGATACTCATATCCGAGCTTTCTGGAAAAGCAGCAGTTTTAATCAAGGCAAAGGAATACAATCTTGATTTGGACAAAGATACTCCTGAAACTCAGAAAATATTGCAAATGCTGAAAGAGGCTGAGAGTCAAGGTTACCAATACGAGGGAGCCGAGGCCAGCTTCGAGCTGCTAATGAACAAGGCCCTAGGCCTCTATAAGCCCTTTTTCAAGTTGGAGGGATTCCGCGTGACAGTGGATGCAAAGGACGACGAGCTTGTGGCAGAAGCTATAATCAAGGTGGAAGTTGAAGGTAAAAGGGAGCACACAGCTGCCGAGGGAAACGGGCCCGTAAATGCCCTTGATAACGCATTGAGGAAAGCCCTTGAGAAGTTCTATCCAGTGCTCAAGGATATGCATCTCTCCGACTATAAAGTCCGGGTGATAAACGCAGAGAAAGCTACGGGTGCCAAGGTTAGAGTTCTCATAGAATCAAAGGATGAGACTAATAGTTGGGGTACCGTTGGCGTATCAGAGAACATCATTGACGCCAGCTGGATAGCTCTTGTGGACAGCTTGGAGTACAAACTGATGAAGGAAACAAACGGGCTGAAACAAGCCAGCGGGTAAATATTATAAATCCGAAGGCTTTATAGGGAGAAAGACCACTGTTTTATGAAAAAATAAGGTGCTAAATATGAGAATGAACGGGGCGCAGGCGATAGTGAAGGCTCTCGAAAATGAGGGAGTCGAAGTCATATTTGGGATACCAGGTGGATCGAGTATACCGTTTTACGATGCGCTGTACGATTCCTCCATTCGCCACATCCTGACTAGACATGAGCAAGCCGCGGCCCACGCTGCAGATGGCTACGCGAGGGTCACGGGACAAGTTGGCGTATGTTCAGCTACTTCGGGTCCTGGGGCAACCAATCTGATCACTGGCATAGCCAACGCATTTTTAGACTCTGTTCCAATTGTGGCACTAACAGGCCAGGTGGCGACGAGTTTCATTGGTAAGGACGCATTCCAGGAGTGTGACACCATCGGCGTGACCATGCCTATAACCAAACATAATTATCAGCTCCGGTCTGTGGAAGAGGTACCAGTAACCCTCAAGACCGCATTCAAGCTGGCGATGACTGGTAGGCCTGGGCCTGTGGCCATCGATATGCCTAAAGACGTTCAGACGAACGAGGCTGATGTGGAGTTCCCAAAAGACGTGGAAATCCCTGGCTTCAAGCCAACCCTTAAGGGAAACCCTAAACAGATTAAGAAAGCGGCCGAGATGCTGATAAATGCCGAGAGGCCCACGATTCTCGCCGGTGGCGGTATAATTATCTCGGGCGCTAACGTCGAGTTGCGCACGCTGGCGGAGATGCTCATGGCGCCTGTGACCACGACCCTTTTGGGAAAAGGCGCCTTCCCTGAAGAACATCCCTTGGGGCTCGGGATGCTGGGCATGCACGGAAGAAAAGCTGCTAATTACGCCATAAACGATGCGGATGTGATCTTCGCCATAGGATGCAGATTCTCTGACAGAACCACCGGGGCGGTGAGCCTATTCGCACCGGAGGCTCAGATTATACATGCGGATATAGATCCCGCTGAAATAGGAAAGAACGTACCCGCTCATCTCCCCATCGTTGGAGATGCAAAGCTCGTCCTCAAAGACCTGTTGAAATTCCTGAAGGCGCATAAGAAGAAGGAAGGCACCGCCTGGTCCAAGAAGGTCGCTCAGTACAAAAAAGAATTCCAGCCTTTCATGGATCACGACGATGTGCCCCTAATGCCGCAGAGGGTGATAAAGGAGATAATGAGTGTATTGAAGAAGGAAGACATTGTGGTAAACGAGGTCGGACAGTGCCAGATGTGGG
>CBDUVV010000098.1:0-5518 GCA_965370755.1 uncultured archaeon
AACGATTACCCCATGCGCCTCCAGGTCGGATATAAACTTTTTATGAGTTATTGCGCCGAAGACCTTGGGTCTCTCGACCACCTTGCCCACGCCCAGGCCCCCTAGGGTGATCACGGCCTCGGGTTGATATTTCTCCATAATGTCAAGGATTTTATTGCTCAACAAATACTGGCCCTCATTGCTCGCACTCTGAGTGTTGCCAATCACGAATAGAAGGTCGTTCTGCCCCTCCTTCTCCGCCTTCCAGTAATAAAAATCGTTCCTCATAGTGTGAACCAGGCCGCTCTTACCGATCAAAACCTGAGGGGGAAAATGGTCCGAGTGAAGTACAGCGAACTTCTTAGCCTTCAGCTCTAAAACCAATTGTCTAGCAGCAAGGCGCCCGACATGACCTATGCCAGGAAGACCCTCTATGACGATGGGGTTCTTAACCTCGGGCTCCTGCGTAAACTTGAGGTGGAAGCCAGATTCAGTCTCAAGACTCAAGGAAGTTCACCTGCACCATTCTTTTACCCTTTAGATTTGATTTGTTCAAGCTTAAGTTGCCTCCGATATTTGCCATATGGATCCTGCGGCGAGAACCTTGGTGGATGGGGGTTGCCCGTTTCCGATCCACATTTGCTGCATTTTTCTATCAAAGTGTATGTATCGCATTTCGAACATCGTTTTAACTTCATACCGGCATCAGGCCTTCTCCCTTACGAATTGTCCAGTACCACCCTTAGCCGTTATAATCGAAATGGCCTTGTCTGTATAGCCTTTTAGAGCTTCCTCGGCCGTTTTATAATCAGAGGCGCGCACGGTGACGCTGAATCTGGGCGATTTTGTGTACTTGACATCGATCTCGACATCTTCGACTTCTTCCAGGGGGGTTATCAAGGATTCCTTTACATCGTCAACTCCATTAGGCAGGTAACACCTGAGGTCCAAATAACCTGTTATCTCAACCGTGGGTACAGTAACATTTTCCTGTGCAAGTTTTATCAGGGGTTTTATCCAGGGCTTTGGAATCTGAATACCTTTGATTGCCAACTCCCCTTCATTGGCTATCTCCTCGAACCCGCTGTAAATCTCTCCGAACTCATCCTCCAATTTGAATCCCACGTTGGTGTAAGCCTCATCAAGGCTCATGTCCACCTCTTTAGCCACTAATTCGAGAAGCTTATCGGCCTTCAGCACTCGCTTCCATTCGTGAGTCTTATTCTTTTTTGCTGCATCGGCAACTCTTCGTAAGGACAGATCGATATGCCCCTTGGCCGGGTTTACATTCAAGACCTTGGCCACGGATTTTTGACCCGGCTTGACGAAGTCCCTGATGTTCTTGATCCAAGTGGAAGCAACCTCCGAAATGTGAATGAACCCCTCTTTGTCCTCGTATTCATCCAACTTTGCGAATGCGCCATGGGAGAATACTTTGGTTATGGTGCATATCACCAAATCACTCTCGCTGGGTAATGACTGTCTTTTCTTGACCATGGTGGATCACATTCTTTGTGGCAAACTATCCACTTCAATCGAGGACGCTTATGATCTTCGTCAGTATTTCGGCCTTTCCCCCATGAGGCTTCACCAGCGTCTTGCCGCATGCGAGGCATGTTACAACGCTAGCGGAATTTCCAAAAACCACTTGCTCGTTGCCGCAGTCGATACATTTAACCTTCAAAAACCGACTTTTCGGCTGGGGTGTGGCGTCCTTCAGTCCCATATCATACCTCCGTAAGCTCCATTTTCTTGGTCCTGATCCCGCGTTTGCTCTGTGCTTTGTGACACACAGGGCAACGCAGGAGCAAGCTCACTCTTTTTGTAGGCTTCCCGGCTCCGGATAGCTGGGGCCTTGGGAAACCTCCATAACCCTTCATAACGCGCCTAAACTGCCTCTGACCGGCTTTAAGTTCACTGGCCTTTCTCTTCTTGACACGTGACACATCGTGAACCGTGTGCTTTTTGCACGTCGGACAGTAAGTGCGTCTTTTCTTAGGAAGTTTCATCTCTCTGCCTCAAGGAAGAAGATTTTATAGCGTGAGGGGGTTTATAACTATATTCCCTGCTCTTGGCGTATTCACTGCCGGGGGTATTTAACAGTTTAGTTTGGGCCTGATACCTTAAGTAAGGTCTACGTATTCTGCAGCACCTTGATTTATGAGAACCTTGGCGTTAGGCTCCGGTAATGTGATCACGTCTTCCTTTTTGAAGGAGCCGTATACCTTGCCATCGACACCAACAATAGAAGGCAGATCTTTCATTAGTCTTACGGTCGTCTTTTTGGAGCTCGCCTTCTCAGCGGATGCAGTGCTGACATCGCCCTGCTTTACGTCTATTTCCTTCTCCTCTTTATCTCCACTTTTATCTGGAGACTTTCCATCAGCCTGGGGGGACGCATAGCTTACTTCTCCGATGATCTTCTCGAGTACAGCTGACCTCTGTTCGCGAAGTATTTCAATGATCTTTCTTAGCATTCCCTCCTCTTCGAGGGTGAGATTTTCTGTCCCCATTTCTTCCTCAGATTTGATGTAATAGAGGGCGTTGTTTACTATTTTCTTCTCACGGGTCTCATAAATATCGCTAACAATGGCCTTGATGTTCTCCAATTCCCCTAGTACCCTACTTAGCTTTGATATCCCGCTTTTTTTTGAATCCTCGACATATCTAGAATGAACTTCACTAACGTAGGCCTGCAATTCTTTGTAGAAGTCTTTCCCGATCTCCTGGAGGTAGGGGGACATCTTCTCCCGCCTTTGCATCTCCCTTAGGGTTTTAACATCCATGATGAATCAACATCCACGTCCCCAAGTAAAATATCGGTCCCGGACTGGTCTGTCAAGGGGAGTCACAGTTTCTTTGATGTTACCTACAATCTTCGAATCTATTAAAACTTATGGTAATTAGAATCGGGTATGGGAATAAACTTGTAAATCATCTATCTTTAGTCTAAACGATATATTTAAATTAAAATAGGACTATGCAAATTGGTAGGTGTTTACTATGGCAGACGTAACGGATGTAAGAATTTATCATATGGAAGATACTGGGAATCTGAAGGCTTATGCGACTGTGACTTTAGATGAGGCCTTCGTGATCCACGGTCTCAAGGTATTAGAGGGGGAGAACGGTTTATGGGTCAGCATGCCTGCCTCTAAGAACAAAAAGGGAGAATACAAGGATGTATTCCATCCCATAACTAAGGAATCCAGAGAGATCTTGGTCAGTGCTGTTATAGAGGCCTACGAGAGCAGCCCGGGCGGCGGTACAGAAACTTCCGAGGAATAAGTTTTCTACTCGATTGATGTACCTTTGAAATTACCACCTTCAATACCCATTCTCAGGTTGTTTAGATCTCTTCCATTGAGAACTATCGTCCTTATTTTCTTTGCTCTAATCAAGCCAGCAGCACCTGGATCTACAACGGCGTTGATCCCAGCAGTATGTCCCACAGAGACGAGCTTTGATAGTTCATCATAGCTCATGGATTCATACATTTTAGCCACGGGATTCTCACGGGGGTCGGATTCATAGACGCCATCGACATTGGTCGCGTTAACGAATAAGTCCGCATTACACAAAGCAGCGAGCCCCGCGGCCACGGCATCCGTGGTCTGACCAGGCTTTAAACCGCCCATTAGGAGTATCTTCTCTGAAGCGCAAGCACCTTCATAGCTTGAAGCTACCTCTGTTGAGTGATCTCTTAAGGCAGCCTTCAACAGGAGGGCATTCATTTTGGTTGCCAAGATGCCGAGTTCATCGCAGAACTCCTCGCTGCCACCGATATTCCTAGCGTATTCGATATATTCTCTCGCCAGCTTCCCGCCTCCCACCACGACGAAAAGCTGATAACCCTTTTCTTTGAATTCGATCAACAGATCTGCGAAGGCATTAATGTATTCGATGTCAGGAGTGGGGGACGCTAATACTGAGCCCCCTATACTAATCACAACCTTCTTTTTATTCTCCATCATGTAGAGATTCGGTGAGACGCGATATAAAACTTGTCGAAATGAACAGCCAATAGGGCCTTTTCAATGATTTCATAGTCTAGCCGATGAGGGATGAGATGCTTTATATGCACACAGGTTAAATCACAAGTTAGGGAGCAGAAAGTATGAACTCAAGAACCCACATCTTTCCGATGTTACGACTTTTTCTTTTGCTGTTGCCTCGCGGTTTATTAGCGGATTGTTTTGGTGCGGGTAAGTCTGCAAAGATTGGCACCCCATTAGAATAGCGTTTTTCCGCTGTGGAGGATCAATTCATGAAAGCATCATCTATAGAACTTCATAAACTAAAAAAAGAGATCGAGGTACTAGAGGCTAAGAAAGGTAAGGGCACGGAGCTTGTGAGCCTTTACATACCACCCGACAAGAACCTCAATGATGTAACGTCCCAGATGCGGGAAGAATACTCCCAGGCGATGAACATCAAGTCTACTAGAACTAGGAAGAACGTTCAGTCAGCCTTGGAGGTTATAATGCAGAGGCTCAAGCTCATAAAAAAGGTGCCTGAGAACGGTCTAGTCTTATTGGTGGGGACTATCCCCAGAGGAATTAAGGACAAGATAGAAGTATACTTCATTCAGCCGCCGGATATGGTACCCACTTACATCTACCACTGCGATTCGCAGTTCTTGCTCGACCCGATAAAGGATATGCTCGTCGAAAAAGGAGCTTATGGACTCCTCGTCGTGGATAGGGGAGAAGCGACTGTCGGCATCTTGAAGGGAAAACACATCGATGTGGTGAAAAGAATCGGTTCAACTGTGCCGGGCAAGCACAGTCGCGGCGGCCAGTCCCAAAAGCGTTTTGAAAGGCTCATTGAGATAGCAGCGCACGAGTACTTCAAGAGGGTGGGTGATTACGCTAGTGAGATATTCTTGAATACACCTGACTTGAGAGGGGTCATCGTCGGAGGTCCCGGCCCCACGAAGAACTTCTTCATGGATGAGGGTTATCTCCACCACGATATTCTGCAGAAAATCATGGGAGTTATGGATACCTCCTACACCAATGAGTTCGGCATCAGGGAGCTGGTAGATAGTAGTTCGGAAATATTGAAGGACCTGGGAGTAGCCAAGGAGAAAAAGCTTGTTCAAGACTTCCTAGGGGAAGTGGTGAAGGATCATGGCCTTGCCGCGTATGGGCTGGATGAAGTCAAGCAGTACCTAAAGATAGGGGCTGTGGAAACCGTTTTGATATCTGAGGATTTGGAGTCCTTCAAGGCGACGATAAGTTGCTCATCATGTGGGCATACGGAGGAGAGGACCGTTAGGAACCTACAGAAACTGGAGATAGAATTGGAGGATGCTGGATGCCCAGAGTGCAAAGAGAACAGCCTGGGGATGGATGAGTATACGAGTACGTTGGATGAATTAGCCGAGGCGGCGGAGAAAACAGGTGGGCGGGTGGAGGTGATATCCACCGAGACGGAGGAAGGGGAGCAGTTGAAGTCCTTTGGTGGAGTAGCGGCGCTTCTTCGTTTCAAGCCCTAAGATTGAATTCAGATTAGACATGATCACTTCCAACCAATC
>CBDUVV010000099.1:0-5481 GCA_965370755.1 uncultured archaeon
GAAGCTTCCAAGGGTTTGGCTGTTCGCCAATTAAAAAGTCACGCGAGCTGGGTTAAGACCGTCGTGAGACAGGTTAGTTTTTAACTGTTGGGAGTGTTGGTTGCCTGAGGGGAAGGTCCATCTAGTACGAGAGGAACGGTGGGCCGTGGCCTCTAGTCTATCGGTTGTCCGACAGGGCACCGCCGAGCAGCCACGCCATACGCGGATAAGAGCTGAAAGCATCTAAGCTCGAAACCGCCCTCGAAAATAGGCAACCATTTTTCCTCACATCGTGGGATCGGCGACGATAACACGGAGGAGAACAAGGACACGAGTAAAAGACTCGGTTGATAGAGTCGGGGTGTACGCATCAAGCTTCGGCGAGATGTTCAGCCCGCGACTACTAATAGTCTAAGGCGCTCTATTCCGAAAATGCATTAATTCGGGCGTTGATCGACCAGACCAAATGCAAGGCTTCACAAATTTTTATCAAATTTAGTCTAACGATACTCTAGATATTATTTTTGAGGCTCGAAAATGGATGAACTTGAAAAGATACGTCGGAAGAAAATGGAGGAATTAATGGCAAAGACAGCTGCTAATGACACTCCTTCAGAGTATCCTTCTCAACCATTAAAAATAGATGACTTGCGCTTCGACGCCTTTGTCAAAAAATATCCTTTTTCACTTATTGACTGTTGGGCAGAGTGGTGCGCCCCCTGCAGGACCCTGGGACCTATAATTGATGCTCTTGCCAGCGAATTAAAGGGCAAAGTAGTTTTCGGAAAACTAAATGTTGACGAAAATCCAAAAACAGCTGCCATATATGGAATTCAAAGCATTCCCACCATGCTTGTTTTCAAAGATGGGAGACTCGTAGACCAATTTAAAGGGGCTCTACCTAAAGAGCACATTAAGAGTGTATTATTAAAACATAAACAGCTGGAATAATGTTTTGCAATTAGGGAACTTTTATTGACATATTTATGGTAATCTCAGCTATATCACTACTATAGTTAGCAATTCTACTTAGACTCTCCAAAACAGCCCTTTTCGCCAACGTATCCTGGACATTTGTCTTTTTCCGAAATAGTTCATTTAAAATGTTTCCACGCTGGCGCTCACACTTTCGGACATCTAAGAAAACTTCCTCTGCGGGTTGTTGGTTCGAGGTAAAAAATGATTTCGAGGCTCCTTTATATATTGAGTCCACAAGATCTGCGAATTCCCCATATTGCAACCAACCTCCGCCCCTTCCTTGCGAGAAATTACTAGCGATCAATGCCAAGTGGTCCGCGATGCGCTCAAAGCTCTTAACCACGATTCTATAGCCCAGGGCATCTCTTTGGTTTGTTATGCCAAGCCTTTCTGACACCTGGTGATAGCGCACTGCGCTTTTGAGTTGGCGTACTACCAAAAAGTATAGCTTATCAACCTCTTTTTCTCTAGTCTGAACCTCTTTCATGGAAGAATTATCATCTCTTTTGAGACCTGCGATGATGTCAGTAAGCATCGACCTGCATATCACGTGTATCCTCTGAAGAACCTGAAGAGTCTGCATCCGGTTTGGGTCCAAAAGTACTTCGACGGTAACTCTAGTTCCGGTATCTTCCAATACCTCGGCGCCAATAAGGTAGCCGAGGGTTTCTCCAATTGCCTCCCGGTATTTGCCTGGCTCTTTATCTAATTCAATATGAATAGTATCGTATCCCACCAAATAATTCGCGATGAGCAAACGCCGCAGCGCATCTGCCGAGCTCAACTGGGAGACTCGTATTTCTGTGGATACCGGCTCGTGATATTTATCAGATGGTTCGATTATCAATCGTCCTTCTTGAATATTAACCGCTAAACTATCCCCCGCCTTAAGTTCTTCTTTTACAACCCACTTCTTTGGCAAGGACATCACATACGTCGAGCCACCACTTACGTAAATCTTACGAGCTTCCATTACGTTTACCCCTATATTCTCTGTATTTTATATATAGTCTATATATTCTTGTGATAATATATATAAATTCCCAAGTATGAATCGCATGTGTATGAAGATACTTGTTGGCACAGATGGCTCGATTTGTTCTGAAAAGGCAATTGACTTCGCATCTAACCTCGCTAAAAAGACCTCCGCCTCCCTTACCATCCTTCACGTAATCCCACATGTGCCCTCTACGAAAGAAGATCTTATCGAACTGATTAAAGAGGAGCTGGGCGACCCCCAAGAGATTGGCCAACAGTATTTAGAGAAGGGCGCAGAAATTTCAAAAAAACATGGTATTGAGGCCGGTTGGAAGTTACTAACTGGGTATCCTGCCGAGGAGATTTTAAACGAGGCCGAGAAAAAGAATTACGACCTTATAGTGGTCGGCTCCACGGGCAAAGGTAGGATAAATGAGTTCCTCTTGGGAAGCGTATCATCCAAACTGGTACATCATTCCAAAATACCTGTATTAGTGATGAAGTGATTCGATGGAAATAGAGAAGCAGACAATCGCATTCATATGGATGGGCGGCATTGGAATTACCGCCATCCTCAGCACATTGATGCTCATATCGAAGCGAACTGAACACTGGTCGGAGAAAAAAATAGTCGCAGTCTCTGGTGTTGCCTCCTTGCTGATTGTGGGCCTTATCCTAGTTTTGACCTAAGTGATGACGATGGAGCCTTTCATAATAGTTATCTTAATTGTAGGGCTTTACACTGCATGGAACATCGGGGCAAATGATACCGCTAATTCCGTGGGCACAACCATTGGCAGTGGTGTTCTTAGCATGCGCGGGGCCTTGGTTAGAATAGTCCTCTTCGACTCGTTGGGGGCTGTCCTTTTTGGCCACGGTGTCACAAAGACCTTGGGACAAGGAATTGTAGAGATAGATGCACTATCAGATCAACTGATTGTTATAGGGGTTTTCTCGGTAATGCTGTCAGCGGGGATATGGCTCACCATCGCAACTTGGAAGGGCCTTCCCGTATCAACAACCCATTCCACTGTCGGTGCCATGCTGGGCTTCGGCCTCATCGCTGCGGGATATGATAACATAAAGTGGGAAGTAATGAAGAAGATTGTAGCCAGCTGGGTAGTGTCTCCTGTTGTGGGCGGCGTAATGGCATTCAGCCTATACACTTTACTAATTAAGAAGGTGATCTTCAAAAGGACGGACAATGTGGAGAGGGTCGAAAAAGTATTCGGTTATCTCCAAGTGTCCACCGCCATGTATGTGGGCTTTGCCTTCGGTTCAAACGACGTTGCAAACGCAGTGGGGCCCATCTTCATGATGCTCACCCGGTTAGGGTATGATGTCAATTTTAATTTGCTGCTGGGCCTCGGTGCCTTCGGCATTGTCGTAGGAGCGATGACCTGGGGGTATAAGGTTATAGAGACCATTGGAAAAAGAGTCACTGAAATCACCCCGACACGGGGTTTTGTAGCCGAGTTCGCCGCGGCAAGCGTCATAATTGCAAATTCTTTTATTGGGCTACCCATATCCACCACTCATACAGTTGTTGGCTCGGTCATTGGGGTGGGTTTTGCCAGAGGCCTCAAGGCATTGGACCTGGGCATAATCTACCGCATAATAGGCTCATGGTTCTTGACGGTACCAGCGGCAGCCCTCTTAACTGTAGGGATTTTCAAAATCGTGGTGATTTTGGTATGAGGATTCAAGATAATTTAATATGGAATAATCATTATAAATTAAAGGAGTGATACTAATGAGAAGCATACTAGGCATATTTGTAAAGTCGCCCTTCCAGTCCCTGACCCTCCACATCACAAAGGTTAAGGAATGTTCGAATTTGCTCAGAGACTGTGTTAACGCGTATTGTGAGGGAGACTTCGAAACATCAGAGAAAATTTCCCTTGAGATATCGAGGATCGAAAGAGAGGCGGACGACATAAAGAACGAAATAAGGAATACACTGCCTAAGAGCATCCTCATGCCCGTTGACAGGGGAGACTTTCTAAATTACTTGAAGGAACAGGACAAGGTAGCTGACTACGTGGAGGAAGCTGCTAGAAACATTAACCTGAAGAGGGTCACCTTCCCTGAGGAGCTGAAACAAGGCATACTAGACTTAACGGGAAAGGCCTGTAATGTTGTGGACGTTGTGCCAAACGCTGTTGAGAGTTTGAATGAGGCTCTTCAGTTTTCTTTTGCAAGGAAAGATCAGAAGGGATGGGAGTACATTCGTCAGCTTGATCTTCTGGAGAGGGAAGCGGACCACGCAGAGTTGGACCTAAGGAAAACCCTGTTCCAAGCGGAGGAAAAGTTGACCCATGGAGAGTTCTACCTGGTGATGAAAGTTGCCAAGATTCTTGGGGGAGTGGCAGACCACGCTGAGAACTGCGGTGATCGGATGCGGGTCATGATCGCAAAGCAATAGACCGAGTAATTCTTCCATTAATGAGCTGCCTTCAATCAAAAACCATATACCTCATTAGGTTCTAACTAGTATATATGTCGGAAATTGACTCGTTCCTTACTGCAAGGCAGCTTGAGATACTGCGCCTGCGCAAGGATGGGCTTTCTCAAACCGATATCGCCAAAAAATTTGGGACCAGTAGGGCGAACATCTCGGCAACAGAAAAAACCGCCAGGACGAACATCGAAAAGGCCAAACACACCCTCGCCCTCGCAGACATGATCGAAGCCCCGATATGGCTGGTATTAGAGCCGAACACCGATCTGAACCAAGCCGTCAAAGAGATATATCACAGAGCAGACTCCCTCGGGATACGGGTCATTCAATCCTTCCCGTCGTTATCCCATGCCATACAGGAGGCTGCAAGCGACAAAATAAAGGGAAGAATGGTCCTCAAGAGATTGGAGATAGCCATCACGAAGGATGGAGCCATAATAACCCGGTGAGGCGTTTTCCAAAGGATTTATATTGGTTCTTTACAGGGTGCAATACATGAGATTATTTGCTGTCATCGGTACTGGAAGGGAGTCTGGAAAGACGACTACCGTAGAGTCCCTCATAAAGGAATTCACAAACCGCGGCTATACTGTTGGCGCGATAAAACAGATACATGAGACTGACTTCTCCATAGATACCCCTGAGAAGGACACTTGGAGAATGGCTAATTCCGGTGCTAAAGTAGTCGTAGGTGCGGCCCCCCAGGAGATATCCCTCATCAAAAATGTGGAGGGAGATAGATTCCAGGAATCCGTCGAACTCTTAGAAGTTTATGATCTGGACCTGATAATTGTAGAAGGTAATCCCCTTAGGGATGTTCCGATGATACTGGCCTCAAAGAATCCAGAAAAGGCCCTGGAAGTTCTCAAGCATAAAGACCTGATTTGTTTAGTTAGTCTCACACCCGAAATATTCAATGGCAAGAACCTAGACGTGCCAATATACCATCCAGTTGGAGATGTAAAGGCACTTACAGATTATGTTGAAAAATACTTAAAATTAAAAAAATAAAGTTATGGCCCCCAATGTTATTAGGGGCCTGATGTTCTTGCTTACTGACTTCCCAGTTCTTCGAGTTCAAGAGG